>JBCBTO010000007.1:0-19928 GCA_039818625.1 Pseudomonadota bacterium | reverse complement strand
GACGATCACGTTCCTGCCACAGCTTGCCTTCGTCTTCATGATGGTTTTCGCGCGGGTCGCGATGATCGCGATGTTGATGCCCGGTATCGGTGCTGAAAGTGTGCCCACGCGCATCCGCCTGACGATTGCACTTCTGATCACGCTTCTTCTGGTTCCGATCGTGGGGGATTTGATCCCACCCTTGCCGGGAACTGTCTTTCACATCTTCTTTTTGATGTTTTTGGAAATCGTCGTCGGCCTTTTCATTGGCATGACGGCCGTTTTGATCACATCTGCGCTGCAGACCGCCGGTTCCTCGATTGCCTTTCAAACGAGCTTGTCAGCCGCTCAGAACACCGATCTTTCGACCGCTGTCCAAGGGACACTCGTCTCGAACTTTCTTTCCGTTGTGAGTCTGACCCTCATCTTTGTCATGAACGTGCATCATCTCGTCATTGCCGCAATGCATGACAGCTACACGCTTTTCAAACCCGGTGAGATCATGCCTGTCGGTGATGTGGTTGCCGCCGGAGTTGATACCTTCGCCCAGGCGTTTCTCATCGGCGTACAGCTTTCCGCGCCGTTTATCGTCGTCGGTTTCGTGTTCAATGTCGGCGTCGGTATCCTGTCGCGTCTCATGCCGCAGTTTCAGGTCTTCCTGGTACTACTTCCGGCAAACATCATGATCGGTTTCTTCCTCATGTTCGCGCTCATCGGCACGATGATGATGTGGTACATGGAGCATCTTGAAACTGCGCTCAGCGTCTTCATCGTTCGCTAGGAGGACCGGGTGGCGGAAGAAGCAGAAGACGGCGGCGAAAAAACAGAAGACCCGACCCAGAAAAAACTGGAAGAGGCGCACAAAAAAGGGGATGTGGCCAAAAGCCAGGAGGTGAACACCTGGTTTATCATGGCGGCGTCCACCATCGTTATTGCCGGATTTGCTGGCTCGAGCGCGTCGGGTCTCATGACGTCATTCGGTGGCATCGTCGAACACTCCCATGCGATCAGTGTTGATGGTCCGGGTCTCGTCCTTTTGTGGGAAAAGATCGGCATGATGTTGATCGTGCCTATGCTGCTGCCGATGGCGGTGCTCGGACTTGCCGGTCTGCTGGGTAATCTCGTTCAGCATCAGCCGGTGTTTTCCACCGAACCCGTGACGCCTAAACTCTCGAAAATATCTTTAATTCAAGGGTTTAAGAGGCTTTTTTCAAGCCGGAGCCTTATCAATTTCGCAAAGGGTCTCGTCAAGCTCACGCTTGTGAGCATCATCGTCGTGGCCGTCGTTTGGCCGGAACGGGACCGGCTCGATCTTCTGGTGCGCACTGATGTGGCCATGATTTTGCCGACCGTGCAGGAACTCGTGCTCAAGGTCGCGGGTGCTGTGCTCGTTCTTTTCACGGTCATCGCCATTGTCGACTTCGCCTATGAGAAGTGGCAATGGATGGAAAAGCAAAAGATGACGATCAAAGAGGTGCGCGACGAATTCAAGGCCCAGGAAGGCGACCCGCAGATCAAAGGGCGCATTCGTCAAATCAGGCAGGAACGCTCGCGTCAGCGCATGATGGCGGCCGTGCCGGAGGCCACAGTGGTTGTCACCAACCCGACGCACTATTCCATCGCGCTCAAATACGAGAAGGGCATGAACGCGCCAATCCTTCTTGCGAAGGGTGTCGATGATGTCGCCTTCCGCATCCGGGAGGTGGCGAAGGATCATGACATCCCGCTTGTCGAAAACCCGCCGCTTGCGCGCGCACTTTATGCAACTGTCGATCTCGATCAGGAGATACCGGAAGAGCACTATAAGGCAGTGGCGGATGTGATCAGCTATGTGATGCGTCTCAACCAGCGTCAGGCGTGGCGGTCGAAGGGGGCGTAACCCGTTTGGCTACCAATCGACCTTGTCGACCTCTGGGTATATCTTCGAACGCTCCTGACTATAGCGCTTCGAGGAGCTTGCCCGGCGATTGAGCACTTCCGTTTTGAAAAGATATTCGACCCAATTCAGATCTTTGCGGTAGATCGCCTTCACGGAACAACTCGGCCGCACGGTTTTGGCAAACTGAATGGCATCGTTGTTGTCGACGGCGTAAAAATAGACTGACTTTTCGCCGTCTGTCAGATTTCGCAAGGTGCGGGGTATGAAAATACCGATCAGGTTTGGCGTCTGACGTCGACCTTCACGGGTGGTCGGAGCACCACCGCGACACGCATATTGTGGCGTGAAACTTGGTAAAAATCCGATACGCCCAGCTGCATCGAAGACGATGTTACGGCGCATGTCTGAGGCCCGCCCTAACTCAGGCAGGAAAAACACGCCAAGTGCCGCGGCAAAAAAAACGGGCGCCAAGATATAGGCGGCGGGACCTTTTACTCGAATACGCATAAGACCGTTGTAGCCGATCCAGTTTAAACATCAGTGAAAAAGTTGCCTTAAAAGACTCTTAAGTCATTGTAATAATGTGGTTTTCTTGATTTTTCTTGTGCAAGAATTTGAAATTTGATGGCTGGTGGACTGTTCGGACGGCCGTGCTCGACCTTACAATCACGTCTTACGGGGATCTGACTTCACACACTCGTGTTGATGTGTCAGCTTTTCCGCAGTGGGGGAGGTGCAGTTTCAATGGACACACATAGAATGCCGATTGATGGCAAGTCGCACGTCAAAGGGCTGACGGATGAGCAGCTTATCGAAAAGACGATACCGGCTGTCTTGAAAGAGACAGTAAGGCGATTTGGGTTGCGGGACGCTGCCGTATTCCCATCGCAGGGGGTCTACTGGACTTATGGCGCGTTTGACCTCGCGGTCGATCAGTTGGCCGCTGGTCTCCTGAAACTCGGATTTGAAAAGGGGGACCGCTTCGGTGTCTGGTCGCCCAACCGATATGAGTGGCTGCTTGCGCAGTTTGCGACGGCGCGCCTCGGCGTCATTCTGGTTACAATCAATCCGGCATATCGTGTGTTTGAGCTTGAACATGTGCTGAACACCGTTGGCTGCCGTGGACTTTTGCTCGCGCCGCGCTTTAAGTCGTCGGACTACGTTGCGATGCTTGAAGAACTCGCGCCGGAACTTGCGCATGCGACGTCGGGTGCTTTGAAATCCGAGCGCTTGCCGGACCTGGAAACAGTCATTTGCATGGGGCCGGATACTCCGTCTGGCATGGTCGCTTTCGATGAGGTCATGGCAATGGGGGAGGAAGTGTCCGTCGACACGCTTGACGCTCTGACCGCATCGCTCGACTCGAATGACGCGATCAACATCCAGTTTACAAGCGGGACGACGGGTCTTCCGAAAGGCGCGTGTCTCAGCCACCGCAACATCGTTAACAATGCCCATTTTACGATGCGGGCCATCGAGTTTGACGAAGAGGACCGACTTTGCATTCCGGTGCCGTTTTACCATTGCTTTGGCATGGTCATGGGCACGCTTGGATGTGTCACAAAAGGGGCTGCGATGGTCGTGCCCGGTGAAGGGTTCGATCCGGTCTCAACCTTATCCGCCATTGCGGGCGAAAGATGCACCGGGCTTTATGGTGTGCCGACGATGTTCGTGTCGATGTTGGAGCTTGAGACGTTCAAGGACTACGACATGTCCCACCTTCGGACCGGGATTATGGCCGGTGCACCATGTCCGATCGAAGTGATGCGCAAGGTGCAAAGCGACATGAACATGCAAGGCGTCACCATTGCCTATGGCATGACGGAGACGAGCCCGGTGTCGTTCCAGAGCAATGTCGATGATCCCGTGGAAAAACGCGTGTCGTCCGTGGGCCGCATTCATCCGCATGTGGAAGTCAAAATCATTGATGATGATGGGAACACGGTTCCTGTTGGCGAACAGGGCGAGCTTCTGACGCGCGGCTATAGTGTGATGAAGGGATATTGGGACGACGAAGCGCAAACGACCGCCAGCATTGATGGTGAGGGATGGATGCATACCGGCGACCTCGCGCGGCTTGACGCGGAGGGCTATTGCAACATCACGGGCCGCGTCAAAGACATGGTTTGTCGAGGTGGTGAGAACATTTACCCCCGCGAGATCGAAGAGTTTTTATATACCCACCCCGCCGTCTCCATCGTTCAGGTTTTCGGTATCCCCGATGCGCATTACGGCGAGATCACATGCGCTTGGATCATTTTGAAGCCCGGCGCTGCCGCGACACAGGAGGACATAAAGTCATACTGCTCGGGCAAGATTGCCCACTATAAAATCCCGCATCACATTCGCTTTGTCGACGACATCCCCATTACGGTGACGGGCAAGCCGCAAAAGTTCGTCATGCGGGAACGGATGGTCGATGAGCTCGATATCGCGGCGATTGCGACCGCGTGATCTCGATCTGCTGCTTGCCACATAACATGTTGTCCCCGCACCCCGTGGTTAAAAAGTGGTTCGCGAACACGGTTAACTTTACCGGGACTTAAGGCTTTTGAGCCGATAACAATGCTGGACTTGGGAGAAGATTCGACCTTTAACCGGCCGAAGAGGATCTGATACGTGGTAGCTGATGTGGGGTTTGCCAAAGTGTTTGACACCCGTTCAAAAAAGAAGCGGCGTGGGAAACCATCCCCTGCGGCGACACGATCAAAGCCCGGTGGCGTTGGCCTTCTCATCCTGACGGGCGCTGTCGTCGTTGGAATAATCGGCGCACTCATTTATCTCGGCGAGAATCTTGCCGGTCCCTTCCTTCTGTTCCTGCTCGGCCTTTTTGCCATCGTCGGCATCTTCACGCTGTTTGCAGGTGCTGTGGGACTTTTGCGGTTTGGTGAAGCGGCTCCATCGGCTGAACTGGATTACCCTCTTCTCCAGTCGCTCGAAGGGGCGCATCTTTTGACGGACGAGAAAGGGCGCACCGTCTTTGCCGACCGGGCTTACGCGCAATTGATTGGCGCTACATCTGACAACGATGTGCGCTCGGTCGAGCGCGTGTTTGGCATGGAAGAGGGTTTGTCAGAGCCGATCTACCGTTTGTCAGTCGCTGCATCCGATGGGCGTGTTGCCAGCGAAGAAGTGCGCCTTGTAAATGGTCTTGGGGTTTCCGGACGCAATGCGGAACCGCCACGTTGGTATCGTATTTCCGTCAGACCGTTTCGCGCGACGGAGGAGGGCGATGAGCAGGTGGCGAAAACCATCTGGCGCATCGATGACATCACCCGCGACCGGGAAGATCAGGAAGTCGCCTTCCAGGAGTTGCAAAACGTCATCAACTATCTTGATCATGCGCCTGCGGGGTTCTTTTCCGCTGAGCCCGATGGGCGCATCAGCTACGTGAATGCGACGCTTGCCAATTGGTTGGGACTTGATCTCGCCGATTTCGAGGCGGGGCGGCTCCATCTTCATGACGTCGTGCGCGGCGATGGCGCTGCGCTTTTGAATTCCGTTGCCGCTGATCCCGGCGATGTGCGCATGGAGACAATCGACATCGATTTTGTAAAACGCAGCGGTCAAAGCCTGCCGGTGCGCCTCCTGCATCTCACGCCGTTTGAAAATGATGGTGCCCCGGGCGCGACCCGCACCATCGTTTTGAACCGCTCTTACGCCGAGCCTGATGGGAGCGCAGATGGCGATGCGCGGTTCTCGCGGTTTTTCAATCCCGCGCCGATTGCGATTTCAGCCGTCGATCGTGCTGGTAAGCTCGTTCGCACAAACCCGACATTTATCCGCTTGTTCGGTGGCCAGAAACGGGATTTGAGCGATGTGACCTTCCTCGACCTCGTGGCGGAGAATGATCGTGAGAAGATCACGACCGCCCTCAACGAGGCCATGTCTGGTAAGGGCGAGATCGAAGCGGTGGATGCCGCGCTGGTTGGCGATGAGGATGCAAATGCACGCTTCTTCATCAACGCGATCTCCGGTGCGAGTGACAGCGATGAGGCGTCAGAAATGGCGGTGATCTACGCCATCGATACGACCCATCAGCATGCGCTCGAACAACAATTCGCGCAAGGCCAGAAGATGCAGGCGGTGGGGCAACTCGCCGGTGGTATCGCCCACGATTTCAACAATCTTCTGACCGCCATCATCGGATTTTCCGATCTTCTTCTGCAAAATCATGGGCCCGCTGATCCGTCCTTCCAGGACATTATGAACATCAAGAATAACGCGAACCGGGCCGCCGGTCTGGTGCGCCAGTTGTTGGCGTTCTCCCGCCGTCAGACCTTGCGGCCCACGGTGATTGATCTTCGCGATATCGTCGAGGATTTGAGCATTCTGCTGGAGCGTCTTTTGGGGGAGAACGTGCGGCTTGCGGTCACCCATGGGCGGGATCTTTGGCCCGTTAAGGCCGATCTCAACCAGCTTGAGCAGGTGATCATCAATCTCTCCGTCAATGCGCGCGACGCGATGCCTGATGGCGGCGATCTCACCATCACAACGTCGAACCTCATGGAGGCCGACTGCGATCCGGCTGAGATGAAGGGCCTCGTGCCCGCGGATTACGTGATGATTGAAGTGACGGACACCGGAACCGGCATGTCGCCCGAAATCATGGCGAAAATCTTTGAACCGTTCTTCTCAACGAAGGATGTGGGCAAGGGGACTGGGCTCGGGCTTGCCACGGTTTACGGGATCATGAAACAGACGGGCGGCTATATCTACCCGATCAGCGAGGTCGGCGTCGGCACCACGTTCCGCCTGCTCCTGCCGCGCCATATTCCGGTGGAAGAGGACGTGAAAGAGGCGGCTCCCGTTGAGGTCGCACGCGATCTTTCAGGTTCAGCCAAGATTCTCCTCGTGGAAGACGAAGAAGCCGTCAGAGCCTTCTCAGCGCGTGCGTTACAGGCGCGTGGCCATACGGTGCATGAGGCTGCGAGTGGGGTCGAAGCCCTTGAGGTGATGGAAGAGGTCGGCGGCGAGATCGATCTCGTTGTGTCGGATGTTGTGATGCCGGAGATGGACGGGCCGACGCTTCTCGGCAAATTGCGCGAAACCCGGCCCGATCTTAAGATCATCTTTGTGTCCGGCTATACGGGTGATGCCTTTGAAGAGCACCTGCCGGAGGGCGAGACGTTCGAGTTTTTGCCAAAGCCGTTTTCGCTCAAACAACTGGCGACGAAAGTCAAAGAGGTGTTGGACGCCTAACGCGGGTGAAAGCCTGCACTACTCCTTCACGCTGCAGGCCCCACCACCCAGCACGCAGAATTTCGAGCAAAATGGGTGATTGAGCTGCACGCGCTTGGTGCTTTCAGAGAGTGTTGAGGCGTATTCGAATTTTTCGTCATAGGGAAGCAGCGTGCAGGCGACAACGGCGGGTTTTTCCGCGCCTTTGCGCTTCACGATCATCCGCGACGTCGCGCACATGATATCTTTGGGATTGATGCCCAGAATGTCCCAGCATTTCGTTGTGATCTCCGGGACGGCAACGTCTGTTGCCATCTCCGGAAACAAGACGAGTTGTTTCGGGCTTTGCGCATCAATGGCAATGCCATGGTCTTTGAAAAATCTCGCATAGCCGTCCCTGAGGTCCGCCTCGTTTTCGCCCCAGCGGGTGCGCCCGGCAATGTCGATGGTGAATGCGTTTTTGGACAACCAGACGAGCCCGTCCAGCATCGGTTTCCACGTGTTCGGCCCCCGCTCTTCTTCGTGGAGGTCCGGCTTGTAGTGGTCAACGGAGACCCGCAAGGTCATTTTGCTGCCAAAGCGGTGGTTCAGGTCGAGCAGTTGCTCCTGAAACCGCATCATGGGGCGCATGGCATTTGTCAAAACGATCACCTGAAAGCCCCGCTCAAGAGATGTTTCGATGATCTTGATCGTATCGCGGTTCATGAACGGCTCACCGCCCGTCAGACCGATTTCCCGCGTGGCGAGCGCGTTGCGCTCAATTTCATCGAGATAGGCGAGTGCCTCGGCGTGGCTGATGTAAGCCAGGCGATCATTGCGCGGTGAGGATTCGATGTAGCAGTTCTCGCACGCGATGTTGCACAAGGTGCCCGTGTTGATCCAAAGCGTCTCAAGGTTTGTCAGATCGACGTAACCGCGTTCTTCTCCTTTAAGCGTCTGGTAAGGGTCATCGAATTTCTTCAAGCGCGGCGTGGATCGCACAAAAGTGTTTTCGTCGGAGCCCGTTTCCGGTTCCTTCAAAGGCAAGTCTTCCATGAGAGATTAGACCTCGTTTTTGTTATCCGCTTCGACGGCTTCGACAATCCATTCGAAGATGTCGGGCATGGCTGAAACCACCCGACGCCAGCTTGGTATATAGGCTGCTTCCATCGGCGCATCCAGAAAACGTGACCCTGCTGCGAGAATGTTTTCGGAAAATACTTCTACCGCGCGCTCTTCCTTGTGGCGATCGATGCTGAGCCCGTTCATGCGCGCGTCGTTGGCGTATGTCTCAATAAGATCAAGCGCGATGCGCAGATAGGTTGCTTTCACCGTTCTGAAGGTCTCGTTGCTGAACACTGAGCCTTCGGTCGCAAGCTTTCGAAAAAGCGCGAGCGCGATGTCGAGGGTCATCCGCGACAAGCCGGTGGAGCTGTCATTGGCCGACAGTTTCTGATGCTTGTGGTCGTAGATATCGGCGATATCGACCTGACAAATGCGGTTTGTCGAATAGTTTCGGTTCATCTCAGACAGGATGCCGATTTCCAATCCCCAATCCGACGGTATGCGCAGGTCCGCGAGTGTGCCCGTGCGAAGTGCCATCTCACCGCAAAGGGGATAGCGGAACGTATCGAGATAATCGAGATATTCGGACGGGCCGCAAACCCGTTTCAATGCGCGGATCAAGGGCGTTACAAAAAGGCGCGCCGCCCGGCCGTTCATGTTCCGGTCGCTGCCAACGCGGGTATAGTAGCCCTTCGCGTAGGCATAGTTAAACTGTGGATGGGCGATTGGGTAAATCAGACGCGCCAGAAGTTCACGCGTGTAGGTGACGATGTCACAATCGTGAAGGGCCACGCCGTCGAGGTCGGCTTTGGCGAGCACATAGCCGAAGCAATACCAGACGTTTCGGCCCTTGCCGAGTTCAGTGGGCGCGAGACCCTCATTTGCGAGCGCATTGTGGATCTCCATCAGCCGTGGCCCGTCGTTCCACAAAATCACATGGTCCTGCGGCAGGCGGTCAAAATATCGCTTTGCGTGGTGAAACTCACTTTCGTTTGCCCGGTCGAGGCCGATCACAATGCGCTTGAGATATCTGACCGGTTGGAGCTCCTGAACGATTTTTTCAAGGGCCGGTGCCTGCAGTTCGGAATAGAGCGAGGGAAGCACCAGGCCGAGACGACGGAAGCGGGCGAAACTGTTGAGTTCGTAGTCGAGTTCATCCGCCGAGCGGCGGGTGATGTTGTGGAGCGTCGTGACAACGCCGTTTTGATAAAAATCCGCCATTAGGTCTTTTGTCGCCCTGCTTGTCTGCGCTGAGCAGAGCGGTCCCGCCACCCGCCATTGCCACAATTTATAGTGAGTTTATGACCGCTGTGTATAGGGTCAACACCGCATGGACGTATTATGGCGCCGTCATCCCCGTCTTTACGCCCATGAGTTCGCCGATGGCGTCCGCCCAACCCGTCGGGCCATGGGCGAGCGTGCAGCGCGCATTCGCCATGAATGGGCAGTCGGGTGTGGCACCATGTTTGCGGACCCAGACCGGGTGTGTCGCCGCTTGTAAAAGCGCCACGTCATTGCCGCTGTCACCGAGTGCAATCACAGTGGCAATCGCTTGTCCGTTTGTTCGAAAGGTGTCGAGTAGCGTTTTGAGAGCCGCTCCCTTGTCCGTCTGACCGCCGATCGTGAGAAAGCGTCCCCCTTGCATGACCCGAAAACCCCGGTTCTCGGCGTGGCACATGAAGGTTTGCTTTTGAGCCTCATCGCCGTGCCAGATCATGGGTTCGCTAGCGAGCCTTTTGCCTGCCGCCTGCGCCGACTTTGCATCAAGGCCTGTGCAGTCTGCGATGTCTTGGACGGTCATGTCCGCAAAGCCTTTGAAGGCAAATCCCTCTGCCCGCGCAGATATCAAAAAACTGCGGATGTTTTCATAGTCAGCGCCGAGCACAATGCGCTCGTCTTGCATGTTTTCAAAATAGCCCTTTGGGATGATGATCGCGCTGCCGTTTTCCACGATGAAGGGATGCGTGTTGCCGATCTCCTGCCGCAGCATGGTGAGTTCTGCTGCCGTTTTGCTTGTGACGAAGACGACGGGAACGGCGTGGGCGTCCAAGAACGCCAGAGCTGGTTTGGCCGGTTCCCAGGAATAGGTTTCGTGGTCGAGGAGCGTGCCATCGAGATCGGTTGCGACGAGGGTGGTCGATGGGGCGATCACGTCGTCATTCTCCCAGTTCTCGCTCAGCGACAGCGATCTCTGCCGCAAGCCGCGCGTTGTTTTTCACAAGCGCAATATTGGCCGTTAGCGCGCGCCCGCCGCTTGCCGCAACGATTTCTGTGAGGAGGAAAGGGGTGACGTCTTTTCCCGTGATCTTGGCCGCTTCGGCTTTTTTCAGGGCAGCTTCGATGTAACTTTCAATCTCCGCTGCCGGGATTGCGTCGTCACGCGGGATCGGATTTGCGACAAGCAATCCACCTCCAAGGGCGAGATCGCGGCGCGTGCGCGTGAACTGCGCGATCTCCTGTGGTGTGTCGAGCCGAAGTGGGCAGGGGTGGTCTGAAGCCCGCGACCAGAAGGCGGGCAACCGGTTACACTGGAATCCGATGACCGGCACGCCAAGCGTTTCTAATCGTTCCCAGGTGGCGGCAAGGTTCAAGATCGCTTTTGCGCCTGCGGAGACGACCGTGACAGGTGTCTTTGCCAGTTCTTCAAGATCGGCGGAGATGTCGAAACTCGTCTCGGCGCCGCGATGAACACCGCCAATCCCACCCGTTGCGAATACTTTTACACCCGCCCGATTGGCTGCGATCATCGTCGCGGCAACGGTTGTCGACCCCGTTCGTTTCCTCGAGACCGCAAAGGCGAGGTCCGCGCGCGATAATTTCAAGACATCGCGCGCTTTTGCAAGATGCTCCAGTTGTGCTTCGTCCAGGCCGATCTGAATTTTCCCGTCGAGCACAGCAATGGTTGCCGCAACTGCGCCGTTGTTCCTGACCTCGCGTTCGACGGCGATCGCCGTTTCGAGGTTGTCCGGAAAGGGCATCCCATGGGTTATGATAGTCGATTCAAGGGCGACGACTGGCGCGCGCCCGGCGAGAGCGTCTTTTACCTCCTCATTGATGATGATGTGCTCTGACATCGACCGTTCTTGCCCGCCTAACCCTCGTGTCATGATTCTTGACACAGTCCGGTCAGCAGGACCACGTGATGGAGGAACTTTGAACAGGTTTCTTCGCGCGGATATTTCACTCGTTACGTCATGAGAACAAAAAACGAAGACTTTCTTGAATTTCCATATTTTTCAATGCGTTGAAAGCCTCTTGCAAAATTAGAACAAAAAGTGTACAAAATGACAGCGAAGTGGGTAACTTCGAAATTATCACAATCAGCCTTGCGCGTTTCATGAGGAGAACTATCGTGGCTCAAAATTCATTGCGATTGGTGGAAGGTACCAGCATGGACAAGACGAAGGCACTTGATGCCGCGTTGAGCCAGATTGAGCGCGCTTTTGGCAAGGGCTCGATCATGAAGCTCGGAAAAACCGGTGCCGAACTCGATATCGAAACCATTTCGACGGGGTCGCTCGGGCTTGATATCGCTCTCGGCGTTGGCGGGCTGCCGCGGGGCCGAATTGTGGAAGTCTATGGGCCTGAATCATCCGGTAAGACGACACTTGCGCTGCACACCGTTGCGGAGGCTCAAAAATCAGGCGGAATTTGCGCTTTTGTTGATGCGGAACATGCGCTCGATCCGGTCTACGCCCGCAAACTTGGTGTTGATCTTGATGAGCTTTTGATCTCGCAGCCCGATACGGGCGAGCAGGCACTGGAGATCACGGACACGCTCGTGCGCTCGGGTGCCGTGGATGTTCTGGTTGTTGATTCCGTTGCAGCTTTGACGCCCCGTGCTGAGATTGAGGGCGAAATGGGCGATAGTCTGCCAGGTCTTCAGGCGCGCTTGATGAGCCAGGCTTTGCGCAAGCTTACCGCTTCGATCTCGCGCTCGCGCACAATGGTGATTTTCATCAACCAGATCAGGATGAAGATCGGCGTGATGTTTGGAAGTCCCGAGACGACGACCGGCGGTAATGCCCTGAAGTTTTACTCATCGGTGCGCCTTGATATTCGACGGATCGGATCGATTAAGGATCGCGATGAGGTCACCGGAAACCAGACGCGCGTCAAAGTTGTCAAAAACAAAGTCGCGCCGCCGTTCAAGCAGGTTGAGTTTGACATTATGTACGGGCAAGGCGTATCCAAGACCGGAGAGCTTCTCGATCTCGGCGTGAAGGCGGGTATTGTGGAAAAATCCGGCGCTTGGTTTTCCTATGACAGCCAACGGCTCGGGCAGGGGCGTGAAAACTCGAAGCAGTTTTTGACGGATAATCCGGATGTCGCCCAGGAGATCGAACACGCCATTCGCCAGAATGCTGGCCTGATTGCGGACAAGTTTTTGGAAGAGGGCGAACCCGAAGATGATGTCGATAGTCCTGATGACGACAAATAGTCATGACGGGGCCTTGCGCAGTCTTTGGTTTTTGACAGTTGCTGGCAGGATAAACTGTTTTCTGTTTGACTGTCACAGTCTGGATAATTGATCAATTTGAAGAAGAGCGTTCGCTTTGGCGGACGTTTTTTTGTTTCGTCCCGGACATGGGCGTGGTGGACAAGTGTCTGGTCGGACACTAAGAAAGCCCCTTGTCGGTCGGAAGGCTTTCATCTTCTTGTTAGGGGTCCACTCCGGCGGCTTACGGCTTCTTTTGCAGGCGCTTTGCTTCGTGCAGTCAATTTCCGAGGGACTGACCCATGAGTGGTGTAAACGACATCAGAAACGCGTTTCTTTCCTATTTTGAAAAGGAGGGACATGACGTTGTTGCATCCGGCCCTCTGGTGCCGCGCAATGATCCGACCTTAATGTTCACCAATGCGGGCATGGTGCCATTCAAAAACTACTTCACTGGTCTGGAGACACCGCCTTATCCGCGCGCGTCCACGTCGCAGAAATGCGTGCGTGCCGGGGGCAAGCATAATGACCTCGACAATGTGGGGTATACGGCGCGCCACCACACATTCTTCGAGATGCTCGGCAATTTTTCCTTTGGCGACTATTTCAAAGACCAGGCGATTGAACACGCCTGGACGCTGATCACGAAGGAATTCGGTCTTTCTAAAGACAAACTGCTTGTCACTGTTTATTCTGAAGACGATGAGGCATTTGATCTTTGGAAAAAGATCGGCGGTTTGTCGGATGATAAAATCATTCGCATCGCGACATCTGACAATTTCTGGTCAATGGGTGACACCGGCCCCTGCGGTCCGTGTTCTGAAATCTTCTATGACCATGGCGATCATATCTGGGGCGGCCCGCCGGGGAGTGCAGAAGAAGACGGCGACCGGTTCATCGAGATATGGAATCTCGTTTTCATGCAGTTCGAGCAGCTCGGGCCGGATGAGCGTGTCAATCTGCCGAAGCCGTCCATCGACACCGGAATGGGGCTTGAGCGCATTGCAGCTGTACTCCAGGGCGAGCACGACAATTATGACATCGATCTGTTCCAAGCCCTGATCGGCGCGTCGGTCGATGCGACGGGTGTTGAAGCTGAGGGTGATAACCGGGCGAGCCACCGGGTGATTGCCGATCATCTGAGATCAACGAGTTTTCTCATCGCCGACGGTGTGCTCCCGTCCAATGAGGGCCGGGGATATGTTCTTCGCCGCATCATGCGCCGCGCCATGCGCCACGCGCATCTTCTCGGTGCGAAGGAGCCGCTCGTTTGGAAGCTTGTGCCAACACTGATCGCAGAGATGGGCCAGGCTTATCCTGAATTGCGTCGGGGCGAAGCGTTGATCACCGAGACGTTGAAACTCGAAGAGGAGCGCTTTCGCAAGACGCTTGACCGTGGGCTTGGCATTCTCGATGAAGCGACGTCGGGCATGGACGAGGGTGATGTGCTCGATGGCGAGACCGCGTTCAAGCTCTACGACACATACGGATTTCCGCTCGATCTCACTCAAGATGCGCTGCGCGCCCGCAAGATCGAGGTTGGTCTGGATGATTTCAACGCGGCAATGGACCGCCAGAAAGCAGAGGCTCGCGCGTCCTGGGCCGGGTCCGGTGATGCGGCGGATGAGCGTATCTGGTTGACCCTACGCGAGGATCTCGGTGTCACGGAGTTCCTGGGCTATGAAATGCAGAGCGCTGAGGGGGTGGTTGAGGCCCTTGTGGCAGATGGCGCACAGGTGGATCAGCTTGCCTCCGGCAATTCAGGCGCACTTGTCTGCAATCAGACGCCCTTTTATGGGGAGTCCGGCGGTCAGGTGGGCGACACCGGCATGATCCGTTGTGGCGGTGCGGCCTTCGAGGTCACCGATACGCAGAAAAAGGCGGATGGTCTCTTCGTCCATTTTGGTGTGATGCGCGATGGTGTGCTTAAAAAGGGGGATCCGGTCGAGCTTCTTGTCGATGCGAGGCGGCGCGATGCCATCCGCGCCAACCATTCCGCGACCCACCTCGTCCATGAGGCGCTGCGCGAGGTTCTCGGCAGTCACGTGGCGCAAAAGGGATCTCTTGTCTCAGATGAGCGGCTTCGCTTCGACTTTTCCCACCCGAAGCCTATGGATGACGGTGAACTTGCGCGTGTGGAAGACATCGCGAATGCGATCGTGCTTCAAAACGCTGATGTTTCCACCCGCATCATGGCCGTCGATGACGCCATTGAGGCCGGTGCCATGGCGCTTTTTGGTGAGAAATACGGCGACGAGGTGCGCGTTGTTTCGATGGGCACTGCCGTGGAGGGCGAGAAGGCGGGGTCGACCTATTCTTTGGAATTGTGCGGCGGCACCCACGTGCGACGGACCGGCGACATCGGCCTCATCAAGCTCGTGCAGGAATCGGCAAGTGCTGCGGGCGTCAGGCGCATCGAAGCGTTGACAGCGGATGCGGCGCGGCACGAATTCGATCGGCAGGACCGCCAGCTGCGCGACATCGCAACCATCCTCAAGGTCGGTATCGGCGATATTGCACCTCGGGTGGAAGCGCTCGTTGAAGAGCGGCGGCGGCTCGAGCGCGATCTCAACGAGGCGAAGAAGCAATTGGCGCTCGCTGGCGGCGGTGAGAAAGCCGGTGGAGAGGCCGTTGATGTGAATGGGGTTTCTTACCTGAGCCGCATCGTGCACGGCATTGCAGCCAAAGACCTTAAAGGCATTGTTGACGAGGCGAAGCAGGGCCTTGGCTCAGGGGTCGTCGCGCTCGTGGGGGTCAGTGATGATGGTAAAGCCGGGATCGTGGTCGGCGTTACGGATGATCTTACCGAGACTTTGAATGCCGTTGATCTCGTGAAGCTCGGCTCCGCTGCGCTCGGCGGGAAAGGGGGCGGCGGCAGACCGGATATGGCTCAGGCCGGTGGACCGGATGCCGACAAGGCCGAAGCCGCCATTGAGGCGATCAAAGCGGCCCTTTAACGCTTCATTCTTCGGCGTAGATCGAAACGTAAAAGTCCCGGCTCAAGGCCGGGACCCATATGGCTGTCTTCAATGACAGACTTTAACCAATCGCCTTTTGCAAGTTCTCGTCGATCTTGTCGAGGAAACCGATCGTCGAAAGCCACGGTTGATCCGGGCCGATCAACAGCGCGAGGTCCTTAGTCATATGACCTGTCTCAACGGTGTTGATGCAGACTTTTTCAAGCGTTTCGGCGAAGTTTGCGAGCGCTGCATTGTCGTCGAGTTTCGCCCGGTGGGCGAGGCCGCGGGTCCAAGCGAAGATCGACGCGATGGAGTTCGTCGATGTCTGCTCGCCCTTCTGGTGCTGGCGATAGTGGCGGGTCACCGTGCCGTGGGCTGCTTCAGCCTCCACGGTTTTGCCGTCCGGTGTCATGAGAACAGATGTCATGAGACCGAGGGAGCCGAACCCTTGTGCAACTGTGTCGGATTGCACGTCGCCGTCATAGTTTTTACAGGCCCAGACATAGCCGCCGGACCATTTGAGGTTCGAGGCGACCATGTCGTCAATGAGACGGTGTTCGTACCAGATCTTGGCCTCTTCGAATGCGTCTTTGAATTCCGCTTCGTAGATTTCCTGGAAGATGTCCTTAAAGCGCCCATCATAGATTTTCATGATGGTGTTTTTCGTCGAAAGATAAACGGGCACTTTGCGCTGCAGGCCGTAGTTAAGCGACGCGCGGGCGAAGTCGGTGATCGATGCATCGAGGTTGTACATGCCCATGGCGACACCGGACGATGGCGCGTCGAAGATGTCGTATTCTTCTTCGTGACCGTCTTCGCCGACGAATTTCATCGTCAGTTTTCCTTTGCCCGGAAACTTGAAATCGGTCGCGGTACTGGTCACCAAAAGCGTGGCGTCCGACGATGACGGGTTGGGTCCAGCCCGGCACAAGGCGGGGCACGTTCTTGCAGATGATCGGCTCGCGGAAAATCACGCCGCCCAAAATGTTTCGGATTGTGCCGTTTGGTGAACGCCACATCTTTTTCAGGCCAAATTCTTCGACGCGGCCCTCATCCGGTGTGATCGTGGCGCATTTGACGCCAACACCGTGTTCCTTGATCGCGTTCGCCGCATCAACCGTGATCTGGTCGTCGGTTCGGTCACGTTCTTCGATGCCGAGGTCATAGTAGTGCAGGTCAACATCAAGGTATGGGTGGATGAGCTTGTCCTTGATGAAGGCCCAAATGATGCGCGTCATCTCATCGCCGTCGAGTTCGACGACGGGGTTGGCGACTTTGATTTTATCCATAATATCCCTCGTATCTGGAAGATGAGTGCCCGGGGAGTGGCCAAAGATGGGTGTCCTATAGCAAAGCGGTTGCCCGCTCGAAAGGGGGCATTGGTCGAAAATGCCCTTGGTGCGCGAAGTGTGATTTGTTAGAGCACCTGATCTTCAATGCGACGGGAATAAAAATGTCGGGAACGGATAAGGCGCGCCCCATGATCACCGGTGGGCCTGCTGTTGTGCTCGTGGAGCCGCAGCTCGGCGAGAACATCGGGACGGCTGCCCGTGCGATGGCCAATTTCGGGCTTTCCGAGTTGAGGCTCGTCAATCCCCGCGATGGCTGGCCGAGTGAACCCGCGCGGGCCGCATCGAGCGGGGCGGATCATGTCATCGATGGTGTCGTTGTCTTTGAGACGCTTCAGGAGGCAATCTCCGATCTCCATTATGTGATTGCGACAACGGCGCGCGAGCGGGGCATGAACAAGCGTGTTCTTGAGCCGCGCGCGGCTGCTGACACCCTGGTGACGCGCCACAAGCAGGCGGAAAAGGCGGGCATTTTGTTTGGCCGCGAGCGTTGGGGCCTCAAAAACTGGGAGGTCGCGCTCTCAAACGACATCGTCACCTTTCCGGTCAATCCCGCTTTTGCATCGCTCAACATCGCGCAGGCCGTGCTTCTGATGGCTTATGAGTGGATGCAAAGCGCCCGGGCTCAGGACGTATTCGACGCTGACGTCGGATTTGATGCGCGGGAGTTTCCGCCCGCCACCCGCGACGACATGGTGGGCCTGATGGACCACCTCGTCGATGCGCTCGACCGTGTCGACTATTTCTTTCCGCCCGAGCGCCGCGAGCATCTCATCCAGAATTTGCGGGTGACGTTATCGAAGGCCAATTTCACGCAGCCGGAGGCCCGCAATTTTCGCGGGGTTGTCGCCGCCCTCGATCGTCGCAAGACGCGCGGGCAGCTCGCCGATCTCAAAGCGCTTGAAGGCGACGATGATAACGGTTGAGGGGGATCGTCACGGCCCGATCCTAACCGTTGATTCGGGCCTTGGCGGCTTATCCGTCTACCGCCACATCCGCGCGGCATTTCCAAATCATCGTCATGTTTACATCGCTGACGATGATGGCT
This sequence comes from Pseudomonadota bacterium, assembly GCA_039818625.1. Classification (GTDB taxonomy): domain Bacteria; phylum Pseudomonadota; class Alphaproteobacteria; order Rhizobiales; family JACESI01; genus JBCBTO01. The sequence goes on along the minus strand of JBCBTO010000007.1, from coordinate 2,050 downwards.
TTCCCTATGGCGATTGGGAAGAGGGGGCGTTCATCGCCCGTGGACTTTCCCTCATGGCGGATTGGATCGACACGTATCGACCGTCGCTCGTGGTGATCGCGTGTAACACCGCCTCAACCGTCTGGCTCGGGCCGTTAAGGGCGCGATTTGAAGTGCCTTTCGTGGGCACGGTTCCTGCGATCAAGCCCGCTGTCGCAGCGACGACGAGCGGAATGATCAGTGTTCTCGCAACACCTGCCACCGTGCGTCGGGACTACACGCGCGGGCTGATTGATGAGTTTGCCGCCGACTGCGATGTGACGCTTGTGGGTGCACCTTGTCTTGCAGATATCGCTGAGAGGTATCTCAAAGACGGGGTTGTCGATCTCTGCGCTTTGAAAGATGAGGTCGCGCCGGTCTTTCATCAGCGCGTGGATGGTGTGCGGACGGATACGGTTGTTCTTGCCTGCACGCATTATCCGCTTTTGATGCCAGTCCTCGACGATGTTGCGCCATGGCCCGTCAAATGGCTCGATCCCGGCCCCGCAATCGCCCGGCAGGCAGGGCGTGTCTTATCGCACCGAATTGATGGCCCGTTTGATGAACGGTTTCACGCGACCTCCGGCGTAGATATTTCAGACGTGAGCCGGGTTTTCCTCAACCGGTGAGTGCCCCTTGAGCCCCGCCTTTGAGACGGAGGAGTTGACACGCGGGTGCTACAGCCTTAAACCGCACCATCCGCGTTGAAAAACGTGGAAACTCCCGTGAAAATCCGGTCACGCTGACCCGATTTTCTGTCGCCGCCGGAACGCCGGTTGGAGAGGAGGGCGTTGTTTCTCAAAACTTACGAAGGAAACCACGATGGCAAAGCGTGAACCGTCAAAATATAAAATCGACCGCCGTATGGGCGAAAACATCTGGGGTCGCCCCAAGAGCCCGGTTAACCGCCGCGACTATGGCCCCGGCCAACACGGTCAGCGCCGTAAGGGCAAGCTTTCCGATTTCGGTATTCAGTTGCGCGCCAAGCAAAAGCTGAAGGGCTATTACGGCAACATCTCGGAGAAACAGTTCCGCCGCATTTATACAGAAGCTGTGCGGATGAAGGGCGATACCTCAGAAAACCTGATTGGTCTTCTTGAACGGCGCCTTGATGCCGTGGTCTACCGGGCGAAATTAGTGCCGACGGTTTTTGCTGCGCGTCAATTCATCAACCATGGCCACGTCAAGGTGAATGGCCAACGAGTTAACATCCCATCTTATCGCTGTAAGGTCGGTGACGTCATCGAGGTGAAAGAAAGCTCAAAGCAGCTCATCATGGTGATCGAGGCGACGGGCCTCGCTGAACGCGAGGTGCCGGAATATGTCGAGGCCGACCACAACAAGATGGCGGCATCGCTCGTTCGTGTGCCGACCCTGTCTGATGTGCCTTACCCCGTCATGATGGAACCGAATCTCGTGGTCGAGTTCTACTCGCGCTAAGCGACTTCCGATCAGACAATTTGAAAAGCCGCCCGTCAAAGGCGGCTTTTTTATTGGCCCCAACAAAAAACCACCCGCGAGCGGGTGGTTTTCTATGTTGTCGGTGGACCGCCGCTTACTTCAGTGGTGCGACAGCCAGAATAACCGTGAATTTCTCACAGTAGATGTAGAGCTCGTCAAACTTGTCCGTGTCGATGCCCGATGGCACTTCAAAAGTGGCCGCCCCTTTTTTGACAGTCAGCTTGTCGTGGATTTTGGAGCCTTTTGCGTATTTTTCGCTACTGCCAAAACCGATTTTGATGTCTGGCGGGTTTTTGCTTGGATCGAAGATGTAGTCGTCGCCGAGTACGACTTTTGTTTTGCCGCCGTCTTTTTTAACGGAAACAGAACCGGACACGTTATAGCCCTTGCGGCCGCTGAAAGTCCCTTTGCGGGCAGACCCGGCGGACGCAGTCGATACGCCAAGGGTTGAAACAGTTGCAGCAGAAAGCGCCAGTGCTGCAAATTGGCGACGATTTAGTGACATTGTGTTCCTCGTTCAGTTAGGGGTTACCCCGGTTATCACATGCGCGTTATGTAATTTTTTCGAAAG
>JBCBTO010000006.1:0-20974 GCA_039818625.1 Pseudomonadota bacterium | reverse complement strand
TGCCGAATGACGCCATGAAATGGGCGAGGCTGCGGTTGCGCGATCCGGTCTCCGCTTCCGATAGTGCGACCCGTTCATCGATCGTGACGCGCTCGTCTCCGGCACGATCGCGCATGAAGCGCAGCAGGTGATCGACCGTTTCATCTTCCGTTCGTCCGCCTGCCAGGCGATCTGTCACGGCAATTGCGCCCGCGTTGATGAGCGGATTGCGGGGGATGCCGCACTCGCTTTCGAGCTGTACGATGGAATTGAAGGCGCTGCCCGACGGTTCCCGTCCGACACATGTCCAAAGCGCGTCGCCAACACGCTCAAGCGCGAGGGAGAGTGTGAAGACCTTTGAGATCGATTGGATCGAAAATGGCTCATCCGCGTCACCCGCCGTATGACATTCGCCCGAGACGGTGGCAACGGCGAGGCCCAATTTGTTCGGATCGACTTCCGCCAAGGCCGGGATGTAGTTCGCGACTTTACCCGCGCCCCGGCACGATTCGGCCGCATTGAGCGCGTCTTGCAGGCGCTTTGACAGATCAGGCCCGTCGGACACTTTCACACCTCTTTTCGTCGTTTTGGCGATGCTAGAAGTGCCGCGTTCTGCTGACAAGCTTTGTCACCAGCCCTTGCCGGACTATATGACGCGTGATAAGGCCGACGCGAATAGAGGCAGTGCGAGATTTTGCATTGCACACATCCCTTCCTCCCAAAGGTTTGAACACATGTCGCTCAGAAACATCGCGATCATCGCGCACGTTGACCATGGCAAAACCACACTCATCGATGTTCTCCTGAAACAGTCCGGTGTTTACCGAGACAATCAGCGCGTTGAAGAGCGCGCTATGGATTCAAACGACCTTGAGAAAGAGCGCGGGATTACGATCCTCGCCAAGGTGACGTCCATCGACTGGAAAGGCACGCGGATTAACATCGTGGATACGCCGGGTCACGCCGATTTTGGTGGTGAGGTGGAGCGTATTCTGCACATGGTGGATGGCGTCATCCTGCTCGTGGATGCCGCCGAAGGGCCGATGCCGCAGACCAAATTCGTTCTCTCCAAGGCTTTGAAGCTCGGCCTCAAGCCAATCGTCGCGATCAACAAAATCGACAAGCCGGACGGGCGACCGGATGAGGTGCTCGATGAGATTTTCGATCTCTTCGTCAATCTCGATGCGAATGAGGAACAGCTCGATTTCCACACGCTCTATGGCTCCGCAAAGCAAGAGTGGATGGCGGATGATCCGAGCGGTCCGCAGGACAGCGTCGCGCCGCTTCTTGACCGCGTTGTTGAGCATGTGCCGGAACCCGCCACCGAAGAGGGTGAATTCCGCGTTCTTGCGACGACCATCGAGGCGAACAACTTCCTCGGCCGCATTCTGACGGGCCGGGTTGTTTCAGGGTCGATCAAGCCCAACCAGCAGGTGAAAGCACTGGCACGGGACGGCAGCGTTGTCGAAACCGGTCGGATCACGCAGGTGCTCGCGTTTCGCGGCCTTGACCGGCAGCCAATCGACGAGGGTGTTGCGGGCGACATCGTCTCGCTCGCCGGGCTTTCCAAGGCAACGGTGGCCGACACGTTGTGCGATTCATCGGTGGCCGAACCCATCGAAGCACAGCCCATCGACCCGCCGACGCTTTCCATGACATTCCGCATCAATGACGGGCCTTTGGCGGGCAAAGAGGGCGACAAGGTGCAAAGCCGCGTCATCCGCGAACGTCTCATGAAAGAGGCCGAGGGCAATGTCGCGATCAAGGTGACGCCCGGCTCGGACAATGATTCCTTTGAAGTCGCTGGGCGCGGTGAACTTCTACTCGCGATCCTGATTGAGACGATGCGTCGGGAAGGGTTTGAGCTGACCGTCGGTCGCCCGCGCGTGCTCTTGCAGCAAGACGAATCGGGCCAGGTGATCGAGCCGATTGAGGAGGTCATCATTGATCTTGATGAAGAATTTTCCGGTGCTGTCGTGCAAAAGCTTCAGGAACGTCGCGCTGATCTCGTTGAGATGAAGCCATCGGGCGCGGGCCGCACGCGACTCGTGTTCCATGCGCCGACGCGCGGGCTCATCGGATATCAGCCGGAGCTTTTGTCCGACACGCGCGGCACGGCGATTTTCAACCGCGTGTTCCACGAATTTGCGCCCTACAAGGGTGATATCGAGATGCGCAAGACGGGTGTGCTCATCTCCAATGGGCAGGGCGATTCCGTCGCTTATGCGCTTTTCAATCTGGAAGATCGCGGGCCGATGATGATTGGTGCAGGCGTTCCCGTTTATGAAGGCATGATCATCGGCGAGCACACGCGCGGTAACGATCTTGAAGTGAACGTGCTGAAGGGCAAGCAGCTCACCAATATCCGCTCATCCGGCAAGGATGAGGCTGTGAAATTGACCACACCCATGAAGATGACGCTGGAGCGGGCTTTGTCCTACATCTCTGACGATGAACTCGTTGAGGTGACGCCAAAGTCGATCCGGTTGCGCAAGACATTTCTCGACCCCCATGAGCGCAAACGCGCTTCCAAGGCAAAGACACTCGGCGCTGCCTAAATTTTCGTCAGATTTTCCGACAAGTTTTCTTGACAGTCGTGAGGTTTGCAGGTGCATATTCCTATATGTCTGTTTTTACTGGCGTTATAAGATCATTAGGAAATCAGTAACTTTTCTGGGAAAAGCCCTTTCGAACGAGGGGAAGCTGAGCTACGATTCGACGCATGAAACTTGCATCGATCGATATCCATCGGGCGCAGTTTAACGAAGCGTCAGACATCTCCGCAGTTCATCTCGCGGCGTGGCGGGATGCTTATCGCGGGATCATTCCGCACACCACGCTTGAACAGATGATTGCCCGGCGTGGCGACGCCTGGTGGAAGCGGGCGATACGGCGCGGCACTCATGTTCTGGTGATCGATTTCAACGGGTCCATTGTCGGGTATGCCACGGTCGGCATCAACCGCGCCCGGACGCTGCCTCACGAGGGTGAGATCTACGAATTGTACATCCTGCCGGAGTATCAGGGCATTGGGCTCGGCGCGCGCCTGTTTTCTTCCGCACGCATGGCGCTGAAAGACTATGGTCTCACGAATAACGTGCTTTGGGTGCTTGAAGAAAATGACCGGGCCTGCTCGTTTTACGATGCCATGGGCGGTGAGACCGTCGCCCGGTCTGCGGAAACCTTCGGCGAACGCAATCTTTCCAAGATCGCCTACGCCTGGGGTGCGTGATCTCCAACCTTTATTTGCCGGTCGCTTTTGAACGTTGACGCAGTGTGCGAAGGCGTAGGGCGTTCAATTTGATGAAGCCCGCAGCATCATTGTGATCGTAGGCGACCGCGCCCTCCTCGAACGTCACAAGGTCTTCCGAATAAAGCGAATAGGGCGATGAACGCGCGACGAGGATAACGTTGCCTTTGTAGAGCTTCAGCGTCACCGTGCCGGTTACCATTTCCTGGCTCTTGTCGATCAGCACCTGGAGCATTTCGCGTTCGGGCGAGAACCAGAAGCCGTTATAGATGAGTTCTGCATAGCGCGGCATGATCTCGTCTTTGAGATGGGCAGCACCCCGGTCGAGGGTGATCGATTCAATACCCCGATGTGCAGTCAAAAGGATAGTCCCGCCGGGCGTTTCATAGATGCCGCGTGACTTCATGCCGACAAATCGGTTTTCGACGAGATCGAGCCTGCCGATGCCGTTGTCATGGCCGTATTGGTTGAGTGCGGTCAGAAGCTGCGCCGGTGTCATGGCCTCGCCGTTGATGGAGACGGCGTCCCCCTTTTGAAAGCCGATTTCGATGACCGTCGGCGTGTCGGGAGCGTCCTCCGGCGAGAGTGTGCGGGAGTAGACATAAGCCGGTGCCTCATCCGCCGGATCTTCGAGTACTTTGCCTTCGGATGAGGTGTGGAGAAGATTTGCGTCAACGGAGAACGGAGCTTCGCCGCGCTTGTCCTTTGCAATCGGGATCTGGTTCTTCTCTGCAAACTCGATGAGTTTCGTGCGGCTCGTCAGGTCCCACTCGCGCCAGGGAGCGATTACTTTGATATCTGGATTGAGCGCGTAATAGCCAAGCTCGAAGCGGACCTGGTCGTTGCCCTTGCCGGTCGCGCCATGGCAAACGGCGTCGGCGCCTGTCTCAGCGGCGATCTCAATCTGGCGTTTTGAAATGAGCGGGCGCGCGATGGACGTGCCGAGAAGATAGACGCCTTCATAAAGCGCGTTGGCGCGAAACATCGGGAAGACGAAATCCCGGACGAATTCTTCGCGCAGGTCGTCGATATAGATTTCCTTGATGCCGAGCATTTCCGCTTTCTTGCGGGCAGGCTCCAATTCCTCGCCCTGACCGAGGTCGGCCGTGAAGGTCACCACCTCGCAGTCATATTCCTGCTGAAGCCACTTCAGGATGATGGACGTGTCAAGGCCGCCTGAATAAGCGAGCACGACCTTGTTGATGTCGGATTTATCGAAAGATGCCATGGAACTTCGTCTTTTGCGCGTTAAGGTTGGCGCACTTTATCCATAAGTGCGCGGGAGACAAGGGAGGCTTTTCTGATGAGCGTCCGCAAAGGCCCTCCCCACGTGCGAAACGCGCCCTCGCGCCGCGTCTCATTGGCCCAATCTTGTTCTGAAATCCGGGCGGTGCGCTTGAAAAAGAGTCCCCAGGTGAGCCAGAAGGCCATAAGGTTCAACAGGATTGAAAACGCAACGTCGGACAGGAAATGTCCGCCGAATGCGATGCGCAGGCCGGATATGACAAGGGTATAAGCGGCGATCACCCACAATGCCCTTGCGTGCCATGCGAGTGGCAAAAGCGGGATCAGCGTCAAAAGCCAGATGGCTGAGGATGTCTCGCCCGCCACAAAGGAACAATTGCTTGCGCATTGATCAGACAAGTCCCACGGCAGGATGAAATGCGCATCGCCACCGAATTCTTCGAGCGCACGCGGGCGCGGCCTGCCCCAGTTTTCTTTCAAGATCAGATTGGTGATCAAGACCGGTCCTGCGAGCAGCGCCGCCGTTGGAAAAGCGATTTTTGCGAAGGAAATACGCTCATTGCGTTGTGGACGCAGGAGCCTGTAAATCCACAACAGCAAAAGGGTCGGGACGAGGATTTTTGTCAGGTTGATTGAGGCTCGGCGGATCGCGCGCAGCGTTGCATCATAGGCCAGTGAAAAGCCATTCTCGTCAGTGAAAAGGCGCGCTGTCTCGATATCGAGGGCTGGAAAGCGTCTGAAAATCAGTGTTGCAACCACAAGCAGCGCAATCAGCCACCAGATCGAAGCAGGACCCATGAGACGTGCGAAGGGGCTTGCGGTCACCGTGATCTCACTCTTACTTTTCAACTTGTGTCATTGTCACGATGCGATCAAGAAACGGGTTTTGTCTGACGGCGTGCTTTAATAGGGTTACCCTGTCTATAGCCGTTGGGGGCGCTGACTGCCACCCACTGCTAATGGAGACATGCATGGACTTTTTGCCGACCCTTCCCGTTTTTCTCGCCTTTGCGACAGCGGTTTTTGTTTTGTCGATCACGCCCGGGCCGGACATGATCTATTTTCTTGGAAAAGCGATCAGCCAGTCGCGCGCGGCCGGGTTTGCCGCCGTTGGCGGTGCGGTGTGTGGCACGGTTGTGCATACGATCATGGTGGCCGTCGGCTTGTCGGCGTTGCTCGCAGCCTCCGCAACAGCGTTTACCGTGTTGAAGGTTGTCGGCGCGCTTTATCTGGCGTGGCTTGCCATTGATGCCTTAAGGGGCGGCTCGTCCTTCGCGCTTGAGGCCAAGAAAGGGCGCGGCGAGACTTTGACTTCCGTGTTCTTGAAGGCGATCGGGATCAACCTTTTGAATCCGAAAATCATTGTGTTTTTCGTGACGTTCCTACCGCAATTTGTCTCTGCGGACGATCCAAACGCGTTTGGAAAACTGCTTTTCCTCGGCATCATGTTTCCCGTGATCGCCGTTCCCATCGTCGCGCCGATGATCATTTACGCCGACAAAATTGCCAGCGTTTTGAAACGCTCGCCAAAGGTCGCGCGGGCGATTGATTACATCTTTGCGGGGGTGCTCGGGGCGTTTGCCGCGAAGCTGCTTTTCACTCAGGCGCGCTAAGCTGCTTTGCTGCGCGCGGATGCACACGCCAGCTTCCCGCGCCACGCCCTGCAAAAAGCCAGTAAACCGTCCCCCCTACGAAGCCCGCCGCGAGCGCGATGATCATATCTTGTTGAGGTGGCAGGCCGCCGTCATACACCTTTGCCGAGGTGAGCAAGACAAGTGCGAGCACGCCGCCAATGCCGATATATACAAGCCATGATTTGAGCGAGAAGGCTTCCGTTACCAGGGCTGCAATAAGGGCCGGTGTCGTCGCGACATAAGTGATGTTCGAGAGTGAGAATATGCCGAACAGGGCGGTGAAAAACCACGCGATGATCTCTTCTTCCGGCGTTCCGCGATCCAAACCGCCGAAGGACTGTCGCCAGCCGATGACACTTGCGCCCAGCGTAGCCGTTGCGGCGATACAAGCGGCCACGTAGGCGATTGCCATGACGATGAGGCGGGTGATGATGCGGAAGAATAGGACCATGGGTGCCCGCTTTTGGAGGGATTGACGCGCGTTTGTCGCGACGTCCTTTTACACCATTAGCGGTGTTGGTCCACCAGTATGGGATTGCCATCCGGATCGACAATTACAAAGCTTGCCGGACCCATGGTTTTTTCATCCGCCTTGGTTGCGAATTCGACGCCCGCATCGTCGAGTTTTCTCTGCAAGTCGCGGATGTCGGTGAAGGTTGTTGTGGGCTGCGCGTCGCCATCCCAACCGGGGTTGAATGTCAGCGTGTTCTTCTGGATGAAACCTTGGAAAAGCCCGATGACGCAATCGCCATTCTTGATGATCAACCAGCCAGCGTCCGCGTCTCCGCCGAGAGTTTTGAACCCGAGTTTTTCATAAAACGCGCGTGAAATTGCGAGATCTTTCACGTTCAGGCTGATTGAAAAGGCACCGAGTTCCATCATGGTCCTCCTTTAACGCAGAATGAAGCCTGGATTTAGCAGCTTCATGACCGCCATATCATGTTGATACAATTAATACATTTCAGAAATGGTTGTGAAAAACCAGCATGCGAGTGTCGCTGTCTCCATCAAACCCGTACCTGGATTGAAGCTTAAAAGCCAAGCCATGACCATCTGAGAGCTTTACAGTAAGGTGTTTTGCGAAGTTCACACGACATGCCCATCACGTTGGAGGGGTAATCCGATGGTCACCGGCGACGGAAATGGCTTAAACACGCCAAATTTTGATGCCTCTACAGTCCATAATCGCGTCCTCAAAGGTTTGAATGGTGAGCGATCGATCGACGATATCTGCCGCGATGAAGGTATAACAAGAGATCAGTACCGCGACTGGCTTGCAACCTTTGTGTCCGCTGGACAATCGCTGTTGTATTCGATGGAAAGGCCGACGGACCTCTGCGACGTTGCCGATTGCGTCAATCTCAGTGACATCATCAATTCGCTGGATCAGGGGCTCGCGCTTTACGATTCAGACATGCGCTTTGTCATGGCGAACAAGACGCGGCGAAACATGTTCACAATGGCCGAAGATGTGCTTAAACCGGGTCGCTTCTTCAAAGACATCATCAGTGACATGAATGCCTATGGCATCTTCCTCCATGGAGACGGTGTTCCCGCTAATGACTGGGTGGATGTCATTGTCGACCGTGTTCGCCGTTATGATAAAAACATCGCCATTCGTACCGTTGACGGGCGACACTATCTCGAAGCTGTTCATCGCACATCCGGCAACGGATACCTTATTACAATTCGGGATGTCACAGACCAATATGAGGAGCGTCGGGCCGAACGGGAGGTCATTGATCTTCTTGAGAAAGTGGTGGAGGCGTGCCCGGCGAACTTTCTCATGTCACGGGTCGAAGATGGCGAGGTTCTTTACCGCTCGCCCGCATCAGAAGATCTTTTTGGTCAACAGATGTCGGCCCTCGGTCACTGGGCTTATCCCGCCGACAGACTTCGCTATCTCGATACACTGAACCGACGAGGGCGCGTTGACGACATGTTCGTCATTGGTCTGAAGTCCGATGGATCGCATTTCCCATCGCAGGTGTCTGCGCGATTGATCGAATATCGCGGTGAAAAGGTCATTGTCTCATCAACGACGGATTTGACCGAAGCGATTGCTCAGCGGGAGGAGACTGAAAGGGTCGAAGAGCTCCTCGTCGGTGCGATTAAAAATCTGCCCGTCGGGGTCGCGCTGGAGGACACCGATGGACGGATTACCCATTGCAATCAGGCGTTTGCAGATTTTTATAACTGCACACCGAAGGACCTTTATCCGCTTTCGTTCGACAGACGCATGGAGCGCATTTATCAAAATCTCGCCTTTGTCCAGGGTCAAGCAACTGGCGAAGACCCGCTCAGCCTGCATCGCGCGCTCGCCGCCTCCCAGCGTGGTTCTCTTGAGCAGATCGAAGGCAGTTTGAAAGACGGGCGTCATTACCTCCTCGATCGCGCGCCGACCAATGATGATGGGCGTATCGTCATCATGACAGATGTCACGATCGTCAAAGAGGCCGAGGCGCGAACCCTTGCCGGCATCAACGATGCGATCCAGGCGCTTGATGAGGCGCTGATCCTTTTTGACAAGGACCTCAACTTCGTGATGGGCAACCGGAAGCTCCAGGAGTTTTTCTTTCAAGAGATTCCGCGACCCGAGGTCGGAGAAAACATCATCGATATGATGAAGCGTCTCGCCGGGACGGATTTTTATGACATTCCCGAAGGCGTGACGGATGATCAGTTTGTCGCTGCAAACATAAACGCAATCAAGAACTATGCGCAGGATGTGCCATTCTGTTCGAAGAGCGGTCGAACCATGCTCGCGTCCTGTCACAAAACCGCGCTTGGTGGCTATCTCATCTCCTTCAATGACATAACAGAACGCCTGCGCGCAGAAGAGTCTGAACGGCAGACTGATGCTCTTATTCGGATGATCGTTGAGTCTTCGCCCGTCGCTTATGTTGTGTCGCGAATGTCAGATGGCGAGGTCATCTATGCCACATCGCCCAGGCGAAACAGGCTGGCAAAGCCCACTTTGCAGACACTGTTTTCTGATGACACAGATGAGCGAAAAGCATTTCTCGATGCGCTCTTGCCAGCAGGTCAGGTGGACAATTTTTCGCTGACGTTTCCCGCGGATTTGAAAGCGTCGGGTTCGGAGGAAAAACTCCATGGGATTACCACTGCGCGGGTGATGGATTACCGGGGTGAAGACATCATCATTTCCGCCACCCGGGACATTACAGATTTCGTTGCCATTCAGGAAGAGCTGCAACAGCAGCGAGAGATCGCCCACCAAAATGAAAAGCTCTCCGCGCTTGGGGAACTTCTCGCTGGTGTTGCCCATGAGTTGAACAACCCGCTTTCGATTGTGGTCGGTTACGCTCTCATGCTGCAGGAGCGCGTGGAAGATCCGGCGCTCCGTCGGAAGATAGAAAGGATCGGTGAGGCCGCTGACCGCTGTGCGAAGATCGTCAAGACGTTTTTGGCGATGGCCCGACAAAGACCGGTGCGTCTGGAAGAGTGTTCGCTGAACGAAGTGGCGGAACTTGCCATTGATATGAGTGGTTATGGGTTGCGCAGCATCGGTGCGAGTTTGACGCTCAATCTCGATCCCGATTTGCCGACGGTCATGGCCGATCCCGATCAGCTTGCGCAGGTGTTCAGCAATCTCATCATCAATGCTGAACACGCGGTCGACCATCTCGGGGCCGAGGGCCGCGTTACAATCAAAACCCATCACGACCGGGAGCGGGCTCTCGTGGTCGCTGAGGTGTGTGACAACGGTCGCGGGATTGATCCCAATATCCGGGATCGTATCTTTGAACCGTTCTTCACAACGAAAGATGTCGGCGTTGGTACTGGTGTGGGCCTCGCCTTCTGTCACCGGGTTATCGACACCCATGGTGGGCGGATTCACGTTGTATCTGAGCCGGGTGAGGGAGCGCGTTTTATGATTGAGCTGCATCCTGAGCGCGCGGCTCAGCAGGTGGAGTTACAGCCGTCTGCCACCTCCGATGTTGCGAAAGGGCGCGTATTGGTTGTCGATGACGAGCAAGGCATCACCGAGATGATCCGCGATGTTCTCGAGGCAGATGGATACAAGGTGGAGGTTTGCCATCGCGCACGTGATGGGCTTGATCTGTTGCGGAACGAAGAGTTCTGCGTCGTGTTGAGCGATATCAGTATGCCGGACATCGACGGCGAGCATTTTTATGAGCAGCTTGTTGCTGATCCAGATGTATCCACCCACTATCTCGCCTTCATCACGGGAGATGCGATGAGCCCTTCCGTGTCTAGTTTTCTTCAAAAGACCAAGCGACCTTATCTGGAGAAGCCAGTTGTGCCGGGCGATTTGATCCAAATGGTTCAAGACCTGTGCCTTGAGAAAGAAGAGGGCAAATGATGACAGCTGAGAGCGCGCGAATCCTGATTTGCGATGACGAACCGCATTTGCGGGAGATGGTTGGGGAATATTTGTCTGAAAGAGGCTATGTGATCGTGGAGGCGAGTGACGCACGTGCGATGTACACGTCGATGGATGCCACGCCTTGCGATGTGATTATCCTCGATTTGAACATGCCCGGCGAAGATGGCCTATCCGCCCTCAAGACCCTGCGTAAAACGCACAACACACAGGTGATCATGTTAACGGCGGCATGCGAAGTGGTGGACAGGGTTGTCGGTCTTGAAATGGGGGCGGATGATTATCTTGGAAAACCCGTCGACCTCAGAGAACTTGAAGCGCGCATCAAGGCTGCGTTGCGCCGAGCACCTGGCCGTGACGTGTCACTCAACCAGAAAGATGCTTCCAAAGACGCCAACGAGCCCAAGATCATCGCCTTTGGCGATAGCCGTCTTGACGTGGAAGGTGTTCGCCTGATCGGGCCGAATGGCGATGATGTGCCGATCACGACGATGGAGTTTGAACTCCTCCTCGTCTTTGCAGAGAACAAAGGGCGGGTTCTCAACAGAGACCAGCTTCTGGAGAAGGCCCATAACAAAGGATGGGAGCCATTCGACCGGTCGGTTGATCTTAGGATCTCAAGGCTGCGTCGGAAGATAGAGCGTAACCCGAGCAAGCCGGAAATCATCCGCACGGTGCGCGGCATCGGCTATATTTTCGGCTGATGACACCGGGCGCTTTTCACCTTTGTTTCGACTGTTACTCAGATGATACCAAACAAAACACAACTGAAACTTTTATGAACTTTCACTGAAATCGATCGTCACTAAATAAACGGCGCGATAAGCATTTTTATTTTCGGGATATTTCCAATGTTGAATACTATGATTTTGTTCCGTGCGAGCATGGAAAAAGGTCGCCTTACCAGGCGAAACAGGCTTTCGCTGCGAGCGATCAGCGATGTGTTTCAGTCAATCAGGGTCATGGCCCACCGCGGCTGATCTGGAGGATTGATCATGATGCACATGGAAAACATCTACAGCCCCGGCACCTCGGCGATTCCTCATGCCGATCTTGCTTGGGCTGTGTCTCGCCAGCACCTGCGTCAGAAGAGTCGGGTCTTTTCTCCGCGCCTTATGGCAGGACTGAAGGCCTTGCTGCGTACTTGTTGGTGAGCCATTGCAATAGAGCCGGGGCGTTCATCAACGCCCCGGTTGTTGTTCGATCATAATCTGCGTGTGATCAGCTCCCTGCAGCGTATAACTGGTGCTTCCTTACCGCTGCTGCGAAAAAGATTGCTTCATAGGACCTTTCTTAACCAACAAAATGTCATTTTGCCCGGCATCACGCACAAATCGCGCTTGAGGCTTTGGCATTGCTGCGCCAATTTAGCGGTGGTTTTGTAAGGGACGCATCACGACAACATGACGAATCTGATTGATCAGATCGCCGTTCCACACGCTTCAGCTTACTTCACGCTCGCAGTTGTCGGTTTGATGTTTGTGTTGTTCATCCGCGAACTTTATTCAACCGAGGTTGTCGCGCTTGGCGGGGTGACGCTTTTGCTTGCGGCCGGTGTCATCGATACCAGCGATATTCTGACCGTCTTCACCAATCCCGCGCCATGGACCATCGCGGCCATGTTCGTGATTTCAGGTGGGCTCGTGCGCACCGGGGCGCTCAATCATATCACCGGATATGTGACGGAGCACGCAAAGACCAACCCGCATCGTGTCCTTGCATTGCTTGCGCTCTTCGTGATTGTTGCGTCCGCCTTCATGAACAACACGCCGGTCGTTGTCATGATGATCCCCATTGTGGTTGGGCTCGCGCAATCCATCGGCACCGTGCCTGCGAAACTTCTCATTCCACTCAGCTATATCGCGATTTTGGGCGGTCTTTGTACGCTCATTGGAACCTCCACCAATCTCCTCGTCGACGGGATCGCGCGGCGTTTCGGTCTTGATCCCTTTACGATGTTTGAGATCACTCCGCTTGGCATTTGCCTTGTCGTCTGGGGCGTTGTCTATCTGAGGCTCGTGGGCGCACGGCTTTTGCCTGAGCATGCGTCCATGAGCGATCTTCTGACTGAGCGAAAGAACATGAAGTTTTTCACCGAGGTCGCCGTGCCTGACGGTTCTTCGCTCATCGGCGACAAGGTCTTTGATGTCAGTCTCTTTCAACGCGATGGGATCAGGGTGATCGACGTGTTGCGCGGGGATGAATCCCTCAGGCGGAGCTTTCCCGATGTGGCCCTTGAAAAAGGCGATCGCGTGGTTTTGCGCACCGAGATGGGCGAACTTCTTGGCCTCAAGGAGAGCGGCTCGGTCAACATGGTGGATGAACTTGCGTCACGCTCCACCACGACGGTAGAAGCGTTGATCTCACCGGGCTGTCGGCTCATTGGTCGCAAACTGGGAGCGTTGCGTCTCAGGCGGCGCTACGGCGTTTATCCGCTCGCCGTCCATCGCAGAAACCAGAATGTCGGTCGGCAACTCGACGATGTCATCATTCGGGTCGGCGATACACTTCTGATGGAGGGTACTCCGGAGGATATCAGCCGGCTTGCCCAGGATGTTGACCTCGTCAATATCGCTGAACCGGCGGCGCGCGCTTACCGGCGTGGTCATGCGCCCGTGGTGCTGGCGGCGCTTGCCGGGATGGTCGTTCTGGCAGCGCTCGGGGTTGCGTCGATCTTCGCGCTTGCGCTTGTCGGCGTGGTGCTCGTTTTGCTAAGCCGCGCGATCGACCCCGATGAGGCGTTCAGTTTTATCGACGGACAATTGCTCGCACTCATTTTCGCAATGTTGTCGATTGGTCTTGCGTTGCAGAAATCCGGTGGGGTCACCCTCATCGTTGATGCATTGGCACCTTATCTGGTCGGCCTATCGCCGTTCTTTCTTATTTGGGCGATATACATTTTGACGTCGGTTTTGACCGAACTTATCTCCAACAATGCGGTTGCCGTTGTCATCACACCCATCGCAATTGGGCTTGCCACTACGCTTGGTGTGGATCCGCGTCCGTTGGTCGTCGCCGTTATGGTGGCCGCATCCGCGAGCTTCGTCACCCCCATCGGCTATCAGACGAATACACTTGTCTACGGTCCGGGCGGCTATCGGTTTTCGGATTTCATGCGGGTCGGTATTCCCCTCAATGTGACAACTGGTCTCTTGGCGAGCCTGATCATTCCCTATCTCTGGCCGCTTTAGGAAAGTGAGCCGCAAGTCTTTGGTGTGACTGCCAACACGCAGCGGCGCATTTTGTCCAGCGTTGTCATATTCCTTGAGTAAACTGCGGGAAAAGTCGCGTGGTGAAGACATCGTTAAGCGAATCACGCTAACTTCAAGATGTTGCGATGATTGCGAAAGGAGGCATTATGCCCCGTCTTTTCGTCGGTCTGGAGATTCCTTCAGACATTTCTTTCGCCCTTTCCTTAAAACGCGGCGGCCTGCCCGGAGCCCGATGGCTCGACAAGGAAAAATACCACATCACCCTGCGCTTTATTGGAGATGTCGACGACCGCATGGCGTATGACATTGTCGACGCACTCGAACAGGTGGATCGTCGGCCTTTTGAATTGACGCTCGGCAATCTCGATATGTTCGCCTCGCGTAAACCGCATTGTCTTTGGGCGAGTGTGCTTAACTCCATGCCCGTGATGGCGCTGCAAGCTGATATAGAGCGCGCTATGCGTCGCCTTCGGCTGGAGCCTGAAAGCCGCAAATTCACGCCGCATGTGACGATTGCGAGGCTCAAGGGCACCACCCATGAAGAGGCAGCCCGATATCTGAGCGAGCGGGGCGATTACGTCAGTCGCTCGTTTCGGGTGGACCGCTTTGTGCTGTTATCCTCGCGCAACAGCATTGGCGGTGGGCAATATGTACTTGAGGAAAGCTTCGATCTTTATGCGGATGACCACGCGTTTGAGCCGCAAGAAGATTACCTGAGTTTTTCAAGGAGCGCCTGAAGGGCCGGGTAAAGCCGCGCGTAGGTCGCATTGTAGTCTGAGATGTGACCGTAATAGGGGTCTGGGACATCTTCTCGGGTGCCGTTCACGTGGTTCAGAAACAGGTCGACGGTCGCGTTGTGGTTTTCCGGTTCAACACGGTCAAGCCGTTTAATGTTTCCCTCATCCATGCACAAGATGAGGTCAAAATCGTCAAAGTCCTGACTGGTCAAGGGGCGCGATCTTTGTCCTGTGATGTCAATGCCGTGCTCTCGCATCACTGATATAGCGCGGGGGTTTGGTGCTTCACCTTCGTGCATCGCGCTGTTTCCCGCCGAATCGATTTTGAGCGTGTCATCGAGGCCGGCTTCTGCAACGAGATGACGGAAGATGCCCTCCGCCATTGGCGAGCGGCAGATATTTCCTAGGCAGACAAACAGAACGGATGGCATCGACGGGATCCTCATGAGCGCTACGTTGTAGGTGCAGATGTTGAAGCTGAAAGGATGCGCGATGGCAACCCGTTTGAATGATGAAGAGCGTGCCGAGGCCGTGGCGGCGCTGCCCGGTTGGTCCCTCGTCGAAGGGCGTGAGGCGATCACCAAAAGCTACAAGTTTCGAGATTTCACGAGCGCGTTCGGCTGGATGACGCAGGCGGCGCTGATCGCTGAAAAAATGAACCATCATCCCGAATGGTTCAATGTTTACAATCGTGTGGACGTGACGCTCGCGACCCATGATGTCGATGGTTTGTCTGACCTCGATATCGCCCTTGCCAAGCACATGGATGCTCTTTGAAGCGGTCGGTTTTGTTGAAAATGAACCGTTTCATGGCCATATCCAATGAAGAACCTGGGTTAGAATGTTGGATATGGGGGTGAGATGACGAAGCCGCTTGAAGGAGATGTTCTGGCTCCCGATGTCAGAACTCCTGTCGATGATGAGGAACTGGAGCGGGTGGAAGCGACGGTTCGAACGCAGTTCTGGGCGACCCTGCGCCGCGCGTTGCGTTTTGTGCCGTTTTCAGAGGAACTGGTCGCCGCTTACTACTGCGCGCTTGACCCGGAGACACCGTTTCGCGTGCGGGCGACCTTGATGGGTGCGCTCGCCTATTTCGTTCTCCCCCTCGATACGATCCCGGATTTTATTCTCGGCGTCGGCTTCACGGATGATGTCACCGTGCTCCTCGCCGCGCTTGCCGCTGTGCGAAGCCACATCACCGAAGCCCACCGCGCCGCCGCGAAAAAAGCGTTGGACGATTGACGATCCGATCTCATGGACAAACGCTCTGGTGTCGCCCATTGAGATGCGCCTATGGCGCGCGGTCTAAGGGGTGATGCCATGCGCGGCTATTTTGCAATCGGTGTCGAAGGTCTTTCAAAACCCGGCAATCTCGGCAATCTCATGCGCACGGCTTATGCTTTTGGTGCGCAGTTTTTCTTTACCATCAATGCGGAGCTGCCTGTGAAGCGCTTCGGCACGGATACCGCCAAGAGCATCAACAATGTGCCGTATTTCAGCTGGGACCGGCTCGACGATATGCAATTTCCCGCCGGATGCACGCTCGTCGGGGTCGAGTTAACCGATGAGGCGATTGATCTGCCAAGTTTCCGGCATCCGTCTCGGGCGGCGTATGTTCTCGGGCCGGAACGTGAATCGCTTTCTCCAGCGATGGTGGCGCGCTGCGACCATGTGGTGAAAATTCCGACACGGTTCTGCGTCAATGTCGCAACTGCCGGTGCCATTGTGATGTATGACCGGGCTATGACGTCCGGCAAGTTTGCAGACCGTCCCGTGCGGGCCGGTGGACCAACTGAAGGGCGTCCGGATCACGTTCATGGTGGTGTGCGGTTTCGCACCGGCAAGACGATCCATCAGCTGGACGAGTGATCAGTCGGTATCGACCTCTTCGTCCGCCTCCAGCCCCTTTCGCAATCTGTTAAAGGCGAGCCGGATGCGCGACTTTACCGTTCCAAGCGGCAGGTCGAGTTCCTCCGCGATTTGACTGTGGGCTTTTGCTTCGAAAAACGACAGGCGGATCAAGAGCGCCTGCTCCTCGGGAAGGGCCTTGATGGCAGCCCGCACCCGCTCGTCACGCTTTGTGGCGTCAATATCCTCTTCAGCGATTTCGAACACGGTTGGAAACAATGTCGGATCGTTCGGGTCAAGGCGGTCTGACTTGTCGCGCCGGATGAGATCAATGCGCCGGTTGCGGGCGATGCGGAAGAGCCATGTGCTCAGCGACGACTTTGTGCGATCAAAAAGGCCCGCCTTGTGCCACAGGGTGATCAACGTATCCTGCGTGATTTCCTCGGCGGTGGCATCGTTGCTGCCCGATTTCATCAAATACGCCTTGATGCGTGGTGCGAAGAAATCGAACAACTGGCAAAATGCCTGTCGGTCGCGATCTTGTGCAACCTGCTCTGCCAAGTCGGCAAAGAGTTCTGCTTGAGATACCGGTTTTGGACCGCTTCCGCCTAGCAATTTCTCGCACCCTTTGTGTGGGCGACTGGGAGGTGCCAGCCGTTTCAGACGCCAAGCACGGCGTGCATTGGGTCTCAGCTCTTAGCTTATCTGTATTTGGGACAAATTGCCACATGTAACGGCGCGGTCGTGAAACATCTTTGATCTGCCGTGCGATCTGGCTTGTCTGACATGGGCGAACCGGAATAAAATGTCGTAATTCCAGATGTTAATTGGTGTAAAAAAGCGACGATTTACACTTTGGTAATGCCGTTAAATCATGTTTAACATTTAGCAAATCACGTGGCAGGCGTCAGGGTTGGTCGCACGTGTAACCCGGCGAGGATGGCAAGAATCGGCCAAATCTGCCAAAAAACGCGACACGCAACACAAGATCGTACGAATACGAGGTAAATGATGCGAACTTTGATCCTCTCATGTTTCACTGCCGCCGCGATGATGGTGGTGGCCTCCGCAGCGCAGGCACAAGCCCCGGCGCTTCTGGAAGCTTTCAAGGACTGGGCTGCCTATTCCGTCGATGGACCGAACGGAAAAGTCTGCTATGTCGCCTCCCAGCCGAAAGATCAGCAGCCGACCGGCGTCAACCGCGATCCGGTTTTCTTCATGGTCTCGCACTGGCAAGGCCGTGACGTCAAAAATGAAGCGAGCATCATCATCGGCTATCCCTTTGCGGAGAACTCCAAGGTGACCGCCGATGTGGATGGTACGACGTTCACGATGTTCACCAAAGGCGACGGTGCCTGGATGGAAAACGTCTCTGAAGAAAATCGCCTCGTTCAAGCCATGAAAGCGGGCAGTCGCATGGTCGTGAAAGGCACATCCCGGCGCGGGACGAACACGACGGATACCTATTCGCTGAGCGGCATCACGGCTGCGATCAATCGGATTGACAGCGCCTGCGGCTAAACTGAGGCGTATTTGATTTTTAAAGCCGCGTCGTTTGATGCGACTTTTTTGTTGGCGGGTTTTCTCGCCAAAACATCTGAGTTGTGCGATAAGCGCCTCATTTAGAAATTGCTGAGCGAAGAAACGTCCTCGACACTATGGCCGTCACCCTCGACCTTGCCAACATGGCACCCGATGAGCGCCCGAAAGCCTCTCACGAAAGCGGATTGACCACCGTTGTCGGGCTTACCCGCGCGCAGTTGATGGATGCGCTTGGTGCGATTGGCGTGCCGGAGAAACAGCGCAAGATGCGGGCGAGCCAGCTCTGGCACTGGCTCTATATTCGTGGTGCGTCGTCGTTCGATCAGATGACGAATGTCTCCAAAGACCTGCGCGCGAAGATGACAGAGGCCTTCACCATCGACCGGCCCGAGATCGTTTCCGAACAGGTCTCGATGGACGGCACGCGCAAATGGTTGTTGCGGTTTCCGCCGCGCGGGGCGGGGGCGCCGGTTGAGATCGAGACCGTCTATATCCCCGAGGAGGGACGCGGGACGTTGTGTGTGTCGAGCCAGGTTGGCTGCACGCTCACATGCACGTTCTGCCATACGGGTACGCAGACGATGGTGCGCAATCTGACGGCCGGCGAGATCGTCAGTCAGGTGCTCGTCGCGCGCGAACGGCTCGGTGACTTCCCCGAAATGGAAACGCCGCAAGGCGCGATCGTGCCGAAAGAGGGACGGCACGTCTCGAACATCGTCATGATGGGGATGGGCGAGCCGCTTTATAACTATGACAATGTGCGCGATGCGATGCTGATCATGTCGGACGGGGACGGTTTGTCGCTCTCCAAGCGCCGCATCACGTTGTCGACCTCGGGTGTTGTTCCGGCGATCCCGAAAATCGGCGAAGAGACCGGCGTCATGCTCGCGATTTCACTCCACGCCGTGCGGGATGAACTGCGCGATGAGATCGTCCCGATCAACAAGAAATATCCGATTGCGGAACTCCTCGACGCGTGTCGGGCGTATCCGGGCCTGTCGAATGCCAAGCGGATCACCTTTGAATATGTGATGCTCAAGGGCGTCAATGACAGTCTTGAGGATGCGAAGGCGCTTGTGAAGCTCTTGAAAGGTATTCCGGCGAAGATCAACCTCATCCCGTTCAACCCGTGGCCGGGCTCTGATTATGAGTGTTCCGACTGGGAGCAGATCGAGACCTTTGCCGATGTGGTGAACCACGGCGGTTATGCGTCGCCGATCCGCACACCGCGCGGGGATGACATTCTGGCGGCCTGCGGTCAGTTGAAGTCTGAGACCGAACGCCTCCGCATCCGTGAGCGCATCGCGCTTGAGGCGATGGTGGGCGCGGCGGATTGATTGGTTGTCATGCCCAGACGTGACCGGGCATCCAGTGATATGGCTCTGGATCCTCGGGTCATGCCCGAGGATGACGAATAACCAGCAGGCCCGTTAACCGTTCCGCTTTACGCAATGTTGAGGGGCGGGCGAGACAATGGTGATGCATTGATTTTCCGCTCACCGTAGCGCGCCATACTGGATTGATCTTATGAGACGCATTTTTGTGGGTCTTGCGTTTGTCGCCGCCCTGGTGCTCGGGGCTTGCGATTTCTTCATCAGCGCGAAAGCAACTTTTTACCAGCGATTGACCGTCGTTGTTGCCGTCGATGGTCGAGAGGTGAGCGGCTCCAGCGTGCAAAAGGTCAGGTATTCGCGTGAGAAGGCCAGCCTCAGCCCCCAAGGTGGTGGTGGATCAACAGCAAAGGGTGAAGCGGTCGTCGTCGATCTCGGTCAAGGGCGATATCTGTTCGCGATGATGAGCGATCCGCAAGGCGCGTTTCGAGCTGACATGATTGCCGCGGAAACGTTCAAGGATTTGCTGCCCGAGCGAGGAGAAGCGCGCTTCAAAGGCGAAAACGGTCTCTGGGAATATCAAAAAGCCTGGATCAATGAACTCGCGGCGATACGCGGTGCCCGCCGTCCGGCGCACATGCCGCTGCTTGTGACCTTCCGAGACATTACCAAACCCGAAACAGTCACCGCCGTCGATCCAGACAACATGATGGCGGCGTTTCCAGACGCACCGTTCTCAAGTCTGGAACTCAAGTCAGTTGCTTTGGAAATAATTGATGAAGCACCTCTGACGGAGAAGGTGGAAAGCGTGTTGGGGTGGTTGAACGAATATAGAAATTTCATGTTGGACGGCAATCGCTATCGAACTGCGGATGCGGAAAATCAGTTCTCCAATTCTTTAACAGCAAGATTTTTTCAATCGTTATAGGAGATCGGTTCAAATGAACGATGATTTATTTTTAGCCATACTTGCAATGGATGCTTACAACAGAGGTTACGAGCCCGGGATATCTGGACTTGGTGGATCTGGTTCTCAAATTGGAACAGCAACTTTCAAACAGGACGATCAAAGTGATGAGGCGATCGGTGCAGGCTTCTACGCCGCCGCTTACGAACTTTCCAATGGTCAAAAAGTCATCTCCTATCGAGGCACTGACGATCCCTCAGGAGCCCGTGGGGGCTCGGATGCATTAACGGGTTGGTTTTTCGGCGCAGGTCTTCCCGTTTTTTCACAATTAGGTCTCGCAGAAAGCATTGCTCTGAGAAGTGAGCATCCAAGATATGCCGCGGCCCAGACAATAGTGTAAATATATCTCATAGCGACTTAAAAGGATTTTGAATCATGACAGAAGACTTAGAGGAAGATTATCCAAAGGCGCCGTCACGGAAACTGTATCCATGGCAAAAAAAATACAAAGACTACATTAATTCTCCTGAATATGAAGACAGGCGTTCTCAGGAACCAGTCGTAGCTGGGAATTTAAAGCGCACTCCAGCAGCAATAGTGATTGAGTTAGCAAAATTTGCACAACAATTTCCAGAAATTATGGAAATAATACATAAATGCGCTGAGGAAAATCGGCGAGGTGAAGATTGGGACAAGTCTTACACAGGAATTTTCTCTGATTTTTCTGGGTATTTTTGCTTCATACACAAGAATATTGAACTTAGTGCAGATTTATCTTGGGCTTACTCCATTTTAGTAAAAATAGAAAATGGAGTTTTTCAGAATCTCGATGATGAAGAAGTATTAGAATTTATCAAAAAACAAGCTTTTATTGATTAAAAATTTTGTTGGGGTTTAAATGACAAATTCATTTATGAATA
>JBCBTO010000005.1:0-21555 GCA_039818625.1 Pseudomonadota bacterium | reverse complement strand
CATCGGGGTCACGACCGGCGCAAATGTCACCCGAGAGACACTCGCGACCGCCTGGCAATGGCCTGTTGCGATTGCGGCTCTGATTGCGTCGGTGGCAATCATCACGCTTGTGACGCGCGCTGTTTTGAGACGGGTCTACCGCTATGACGCGGAAACGGCACTGCTCGCTTCGTCACCGGGTCATTTGAGTTACATTCTGGGTCTCAGCCTCGACACCAAGTCGGATATCTCAAAACTCAGCATCATTCAAAGCATAAGGGTGCTCTTCCTGACGGTCGCAGTGCCTTTCATCGTTGTAGGTTTGAATGGGGACGTCGTTCACACACTGACCCCGAACACACCCGCCATCACGATGACTCCGGCGACCCTCATTGCGACGCTTGCCGTTTCCGTCACCTGCGGCTTTCTCTTCAAACGGCTGAGGATTCCAGCGGCTTTTCTGCTTGCGGGCATGGCGATGTCGTCCTTCGGGCACTTGAGCGATTTCGGTCCGGGCCTGGTGCCTGACTGGCTGTCTTTATCGGCGTTCTTGGTGATGGGAACTTTGATCGGGACACGCTTCGGAGATGTGTCTTACGCCAAGCTCAAGGACGCTCTTTCCGCCTCTGCGAGCGTTACGTTCATCGCGATCACCGTGTCAGCGTTTGCCGCTCTTCTCGTCTCGCTCGTCATCGACGTTCCGCTCACCCACATCCTGATTGCGTTCGCCCCCGGTGGGTTGGAGGCGATGGCGGCCATGGCCATCCTGCTCGACGCCAACCCGGCGTTTGTCGCGGCCCATCACGTGCTTCGGATCGTCTTTTTGACGTTTTTCGTGCCGGCACTCCTAGCGCGCCTGAAGACCTTGGCGTGACGGAGAGAGACCAGGGGGCGGGGCCACCTGGCTCAGACCTCGGTTAAAAACCGAAACAGCCAGCGAGTTCAGCGAGGCGCAGCTCGCTCCAGATGCTTGATCCCTGCGCCGCCCACGCAAAACCAGCCCCGCCAAGAAGGGCTGAAATCAAAAGAACAATGCTGCCGATTGCGAGATGTTCGAGTTGGGATCGACTGAGGGGCATGTTGAAAGGATAGACCAATCAGCCGCGCTTGACGAGAAGCTTCAGCTTGTCAACCGCCGTCTTGGGTTGCTCGCCATAGGAGATTGTGCTCACAAACTCGCCTTTGCTGTCGAGCAGGATCACGGATGCGGTGTGATCCATCGTGTAATCGCCGTCACCGAGGCGCACCTTGTTTGAATAGACGCGGTAGTTTTGCAGGATTTGTTGCACTTTTTCGGGGCTGCCTGTGAGGCCGGTGATGCGGTCTGAGAACGCGGTCACATAGTCTTTCATGATTTCCGGACTGTCGCGCTCGGGATCGACAGTGACGAAATAACTCTTGATGTCTTTGCCTTCGTCGCCGACGGCTTCAAGCCAGCCGGAGATGTCGCTCAGGGTCGTCGGGCAAATCTCCGGACAATGGGTGAATCCGAAAAAGAGGATCGACGGCGATCCTGCAAGGGCCGCCTCCGTCATGGTCGCCCCGTTGTGGTCAACGAGTTCAAACGGACCACCGATTGTCGGCGCGCCCGTCGATGCGCTTTGCAACGACAGACCTTGCGAGCCTGGAAGGCCATTGACGTAGAAATATCCCCCAAGACCACCACCGACGATGGCGACAAGAGCCCAAAGGGCATATTGAAGTGTTTTCAATGACATGGTTGTTCCCCGAAGCCGAGATCACGATCCGTTTATATGTAGGTAGTCAATCTGCCGGAAAACCACAATCGGCGCTCCGACGCGGGCCATAAACTTTTTGCGAGTGCCCGGCCATTTGTCTGCAAGTCCTGTCTCGGACATTTTGGCAGAAGTTTTGCCGCACGGTGGCCGACGCCTCAATTCGCCTTTACTTGCGCAAGATTAACCAACCTTTAACCATAAACACGGCAAAAATTGCCCAGTTATGTGGCAAATGTGGCGCCTTTGGCGTGTGGGCTGAACATCGATGACTGATACGAGCGTCGCCGATACCGGTGCGAAGACGTCCAGCGGGTTTTCACTCGGAGCACTGGCGGCTTTTCTGCGTCAGGGCGATATCGCGCTCGCCATGGGCGTGATCATCATTCTCGTGATGCTGATCATGCCGATGCCGCCCTTCATGCTCGATGTGTTTCTGGCCATCTCGATCATCTTTTCCGTCCTCGTTTTGATGACCGCGCTTTTCATCCACGCACCGTTGGAATTCTCGTCTTTTCCGACCGTGCTTCTGATCGCAACGATGCTGCGTCTGGCGCTCAATCTTGCCTCAACACGCCTCATCCTCGCAAACGGTCACGAGGGACCACACGCGGCGGGCAATGTCATCGAGGCATTCGGCGAATTCGTATCACGCGGCAATTTCGTGATTGGTCTGATCGTCTTTGCCATTCTGGTGATTGTGAACTTCATCGTCATCACCAAAGGTTCAGGCCGGATCGCGGAAGTCTCCGCACGCTTCACGTTGGACGCGATGCCGGGCAAGCAGATGGCGATCGATGCGGACCTTTCGGCCGGCATCATTTCTGAAGATGAGGCCCGCGCGCGCCGCAAGCAGCTCGAAGATGAAAGCTCCTTCTTCGGTGCCATGGACGGTGCGTCAAAATTCGTGCGCGGTGATGCGATTGCCGGTTTGATGATCACTTTCATCAACATCGTCGGCGGCATCGTCATCGGTATTATGCAGCAGGATCTTTCTTTCGCTGACGCAGGTCGCACCTATACGCTGCTGACCATCGGCGACGGTCTGGTTAGCCAAATCCCGGCCTTGATCGTGTCGACCGCCGCCGGTCTTCTGGTCTCAAAGGCCGGTGTACGTGGCGCGGCGGATGAGGCACTTGTTCAACAGCTGACGCGGTATCCGAAAGCGTTCGGCATGTCCGCTTTCGTGATGACGTTCATGTCGGTTCTGCCCGGCATGCCGACCATGATTTTCCTCGTGCTTGCGGGGGGTGCCGGATATCTCGCCTATTACGGACATCGATTGAAGAAGGACGAGAAAGCCAAAGAAGGCATGAAGACGACCGCGGATGGAACGCCGATGTCGGAAGAAGAGGCGCCGAAAGAACCGGACATCCGCGAGTCGCTCAAGATGGACGATTTGCGCATCGAGGTTGGCTATGGGCTTTTATCTCTTATCAATGAGAGCGAAGGGTCTGAGCGTCTGACCGAACAGATCAAGGCATTGCGCCGTCAACTTGCGAACGATCTCGGCTTCGTCATGCCGTCGGTTCGACTTCTCGATAATCTGCAAAGTCAGCCGAACGAATACGCCATCAAGGTGAAGGAAGTCTCCGCAGGCGGTGGCGAGGTCTTCCCGGACAAACTCATGGTGATGGACCCGACGGGCGCGAAGGTGACGCTTCAGGGCATCAACACAATCGAGCCGACATTCGGTCTTCCGGCGACATGGATTGACCAGGCAAAGCGCGTCGAAGCGGACAATATGGGCTACACGGTCGTTGATCCGTCAACGGTCATCTCGACCCACATGTCCGAGGTCATGAAGGCCAATGTTGCCGAACTCCTCTCTTACTCCGTGGTTCAGGATCTGCTCGCGGAACTCACCCCGCAACAGTCGAAACTCGTGGACGACATGGTGCCGAACCAGATCACGGTGAGCGGCATCCAGCGCGTATTGCAGGGCCTCCTCGCCGAACGCGTTTCGATCCGCGATCTGCCGACCATTCTGGAAGCAATTGCGGAGGCTGCGGGTGCCATCAACACGACAAGCGGTCTGGTGGAGCACGTGAGAAGCCGTCTTGCGCGCCAGATCACTGCACAGCACACCGCGCCGCAGGGCTATCTGCCGATGGTGACCCTCTCACCGCAATGGGAGACCGCGTTCGCCGAGGCGCTGGTCGGAGACGGCGAGGAGAAGCAGCTTGCGATCGCCCCGTCGAAAATTCAGGAATTCGTCACTGTTGTGCGCGATGCGTTTGAGGACGCTGCGCGCATGGGCGAGGTGCCGGTTCTGCTTGCAAGCCCCGGTATTCGCGGGCATGTGCGTTCCATTGTCGAGCGCTTCCGCCCGCAAACGGCAATCATGTCGCAAGCGGAGGTGCATCCGCGGGCAAAACTGAAGACGGTCGGCACGGTTTAAGCCTCGTTCGACGCTGCCCCCAGATGATGGCCGACTGTAAACGTCTCGGGCAGTGCGACCGTCCGCCCGGCGCGCGTCATCTCTTCAACCAGTGCCTCAGCCACGCGGTGGGCGATGCCGAAACTCACCTTGAAGCCACCGGTCGCGATGTAAACCGGCGCGTCTTCGAAAAGCCGCCCGATGATCGGTTCCCGTTCATGGCATTTCGGGCGGACCCCTGCCCATCGGTCGATCAACTCAGCGTCCGCCAATCGCGGGCAGAGCGCGAATGCCTTATCCAGGAAGCCCGTGTTGGAAAGGTCCGGTTCGCTCGGGTGATCCCAGACCTTTTCTGACGTGCTGCCGACCGAACATGTACCATCGTCGTGCGGCACAATGTAAACGCCATCATCATAGATCACCGGCAATCCCGTGGTGTCGGCAAGGCGGAACCGCGCTGCCTGCCCCTTGATGCCGGTCCCGATATCAAGATCGTGGGCATCGCGCAGAAAGTCGAAGGTTTGATAGCCTTGCGCGAGCACAAAGGCCCCCGCCGTCACAGTCTTCGCGCCATCGTTGAATGTCGATGTGCCATCATGAAACTGGTCGAACCGCAGACCCTCGGAGACGGTCGCCCGCTCCCGCAACCAAGCGGCAAGCGCGCTGACGTAAAGTCTTGGGTTCACACGTGCTGCCAGCTTATCGAGCACATACCCATGGGGTGAGCCATCGGACGGAAGCCACGCGGCATAGTCCTCATCGCATCCAACTTTGAAGTCGAACTGCCCCGCCTCCTGGTGCCAAACCTCCCGCGCCGCCTGTTCCCGCGTCTCAGCGATGGTCACAAATCGCTCGGAGCGCAAGGGCATCAGGCGACCGATGCGGCCATATCCTGTGTCGAACCCCGTCTCTGCTTCGAGTTGTTCGACAATCTTGGACAGTTCGGCAAGCGCCTCAAACTGAAACTGTTTCTTCTCATTCCACCCCGTTGGAATATGCGGCATGAGTGCGCCGAGGAGGCCGCCACTCGCACCCGCGCCGATGTGGTCCTTCTCCGCGAGCATGACCGAGAGCCCAGCCTCAAACGCGCGCTTTGCCACCCAAAGACCAAAAATCCCGCCACCCACGACGACGACGTCGAAAGTCTTCTTGTTTGTATCCATGGGCTCCACGTAGAACACTCATCCAATGAAGGAAAGCTGCAATGAATGACGACATCATTTGGGATGAGACGGAAACGCCCGTCTCGCGGCGGTTTGACGATCCCTATTATTCAAAACGGGATGGCCGCGCGGAGACCCGGCACGTCTTTATCGACGGTAACGATGTCGAACGACGCTGGCTGACACGCGCCCACTTCCACATCGCCGAACTCGGCTTCGGGACCGGGCTCAATTTCTTTGAGACGGTCAAGGCATGGCGTGCGTCTGAGCGTCAGGACGCGCAGCTGACCTACATCTCGTTCGAACTCTACCCGCTCACCGCAGACGATATCGCCCGCGCGCTTGCACCCTGGCCCGATCTTGCGGCGATTGCCGAGCCTTTTTTGAGAGGACTCGCCTTGCAAACAGATGATATCGAGATCGACGACGTCTCCCTCAAGCTCATACGAGGTGATGCCAATGGGTTGGTCAAAGAAATGAGCCTAAAGGCCGATGCGTGGTATCTTGATGGGTTCAGCCCCGCCAAGAACCCGGAACTCTGGAACTGCGATCTGATGTGCGCCGTCTATGATAAAACCGCACCTGGTGGCACCTTTGCGACCTATACGGCGGCCGGCTGGGTGCGGCGGATGCTGGAAGAGGCGGGTTTTGTGGTCGAGCGCCGGGAGGGTTTCGCCACCAAGCGTCACATGACGGTCGGGCGTAAGCCAGACTGACTATTGTTTCTTGGGCTATTGTTTTTTGGGGCTATTGTTTTTTGGGAATTTCCAGACAGCGGAAATCCGCAGGCAGGCGGTTTCCCTGAAAATCCACATGCACGATGTTGCAATTGTGTCGGCGGCACCAGACCTGGATGCCGATGCCGGTAAAGCCCACATCCACCTGGGCGTATTCGCGCATGGAAAGACCGCCGGACCGCCCCTGCAAAACCTCTTCGGAGCATTTTGCACACACGATCGGGTGGGTCAGATTGTATTTTAACGCCGACGTATCACTCATGACCGACGTTTAACGAAATCACGTCAGCACTACAATGACGATGTTGGGCGCGCGGCGCACTGTCCCCGACCGCGCGCATGCAATGCTGATTTTTCAATGAAAAGGGGCCGCATTTGCGACCCCTCCGCCCGCTTGAGGCATATACCAACAGCGTGCTTTAGCGGAGGGCCCTGCCCTCCTCGTGGCAGTTATGAAGACCGTGAAGGCTGCTCCACCATCTCACACATCTGACCAAGCACTCCGTGCCTCAAAAACGTGACTGACATTGGATCACCTCCTTTCGATTGTTGAACGATGGTCAGAGCGTCATTGATTTTTCGGAGAAAGGCAAGGGGCAGGCTGTCGCGCCTGACACCGAGTGCCC
This sequence comes from Pseudomonadota bacterium, assembly GCA_039818625.1. GTDB lineage: Bacteria > Pseudomonadota > Alphaproteobacteria > Rhizobiales > JACESI01 > JBCBTO01. Next base: position 14,934 of record JBCBTO010000005.1, on the reverse strand, counting down.
AACTTCCGGAAGACAGCACATCGGCACGCGCCCGGTTTTGTGACTACGGGCTTCACTCAAATGTCGCACTATATGGGCACGCAAAGACCAGTCCAAGAACCTGAACGGAGGATGCTCCATGACCCGGTCTATCAAACATGTCGTTCTTTCTCTGGTGTTCGCGGTCTTCATCGCTGCGCCGTCGCTCGCCGCCGATCTCGAAGTCTACGCGACCTTTGATAAATCCACGCCACCCGGCAACATTGCGATCGGACCAGACGGGCGCATTTTCATGAGCCTGCACGAGTTTTACGGGAAAGCGACCCGCATTGTGGAAGTGATGCCGGACGGAGCGACGAAACCATATCCGACCGAAGCCTGGGCGTCCGCACCCGATGGCGATGGTCCCGGCCTCAAAGGTGTTCTCGGCTTGCGGGCCGATCGCGCAGGCGTTTTGTGGATGCTGGATGGACAGGGCGAGGGGCAGACCGGTCGCCTCGTCGGCTGGGACACACGGAAGGAGGTTTTGCATCGCATCATTTACCTCGGTGAACCGGTCGCGCGACCCAGCTCGTTCCTGAATGATCTTGCGGTCGATCTCGAACACAATGCGATCTACATCTCCGATACGGGCGACGGCCAGAACTCCGCGCTCATCGTGGTTGATCTCGATACCGGACAGGCGCGCAGGGTTCTGGAGGGCTCGAAGTTCACAGTCCCGGAAGACATCGACATGGTGATTGATGGTCGCATGATCACGCTCGGCGGCAATCCGGCCAAAATCGGCGTCAATCCGATTACGGTCGACCCGACAAACGAGTGGGTCTATTTCGCGCCGATGAGCGGCACATCCATGTATCGGGTGAAAACGACCGATCTCCTTGATCTGTCATTGTCCGCAAGTGCTCTCGAGGCGAAGGTTGAGCGCTATGGCGATAAGCCCATTTCCGACGGCTCCACCGTCGACGCCGCAGGGCATGTGTACATCACCGCGATGACGGACAACGCCATCGGCGTGACAAAGCCCGACGGATCTTACGAAGAGCTTTTCCAGTCCGATGAGACATTGCCGTGGCCCGATGGATTTGCCATCGGACCTGACGGTTTCGTCTACGCAACCGTCAACGAACTGCACAGAAGTCCCGTTTTGAACGATGGAGAAGACGGTTCGAAGGGCGCATACGCGATTGTGCGCTTTAAGGCACTCGGAGCGGCAGTGAGCGGACGCTGAACTAAAAAGACAGGCGGGGCGATCCCCGCCTTACTCCGTTTGACTGAGTCTTTATTGCGCTTTCAACTGGTTGAGCGCGCCTGCCCAGTCTTCGACGTGGTAGGTCTTTTCGATCTTGCCGTCTTCCAGCGTGTGGATGTCAATCGACATGATCTCAAAGCCTTTGCCTTTGCCGTCGACACCGAAGAACGGTCCGCTCGGTGTGCCGGTCGCGCGCCCGCGCACGATGATGCGGTCGCCGGACTGGATCATCTCTTCCACGTTCCATGTGAGATCTGGGATCAGCTTTGCAAATCCGCCCAACTGGCCGATCAACGCGTCGGCGGTTTTGTTCTTGCCTGAGTAATTGCCGATGCTCTCCCAGTCCGCAGTAACATTGCCGCGAAACGTTTCCGCGTGGCTTTTCGAGCTGGGATTGCTCAGGAAGTCGTAGAATGTCTGAACGGTGGCCTTGTCATCGGCCAACGCGCCATTTGCCAGCGTGAATGGCAATAGCGCGACGGCGGCGGCGGCCAGAAGTTGTTTCGATTTTTTCATCATCATCTTCCTTCAGAGTTTTCAGATTAACGCGCCCCAACGGGCTGCATTTGGAAGATAGACATGAAATAATTATCCGATAATATGGATGGAATCATATTATCTTTTCGATAAATTAGAACAATGATCGAGCATCTGCGCCATCTCGCGGTTTTCGCAAAGGTTGTCGAATGTGGAACATTGCGAGCGGCTGCGAAGGAGTTGAACCTCTCGCCATCAGTCGTCAGCCACCACGTCACGCAGCTGGAAGAAAAACTGGGCGTGGCCCTTCTTTACCGCTCAACGCGCAAGTTATCCCTGACCCGCGATGGTGAGCGGTTGATCGGCCCGGCGCAGACCATGCTTCAGGCCGCCGAGGACGGGATCAATGCCGCGCTAGACAATGCGTCCGAACTCGGTGGCCAGCTGCGCGTTACCGCGCCCGCCTTGCTGGCGCGCTCGCCGCTTGCAGACAGGATCGCGGATTTCGTGAGAACCAATCCGAAAGTCCGTCTGATTCTCGACTATTCAGAATTTCGACGCGACATGATCGGCGAAGGCATTGACGTGGCGATCCGCGTCGGGTGGTTGACTGACAGCCAGTTGAAAGCGCGCAAACTCTATGAAGAAGCGCGCGTCGTCATCGCCTCGCCCGACTATTTGCGCCAACGCCCGCGCCCCGAAACACCGCAAGATATGGAGGCATGGGATTGGCTGGAGTTGACGCAGGTCTCTCTTAAACCGGTTTTCAGGCATGAAACGCTGGGTGACGTCGCGTTGAAGCCCTCAGCGCGCGTCTCCGTCAACAATGCGACAGCGCTTTATCATCTGGCGAGCAAAGGGGTGGGCCTTGCAATTTTGCCGGAATTCATGGCGCGCGCCGACATGGCGGCGGGCCGGATGACCGTGGTTCTGCCCGATTGGCGCGTCGATCCCGTCGGAGTTTATGTCGTGCGCCCACCCAACTCACCACGCGACGGGCTCGCCGCTCGCTTCATTGAGGCACTGGCCCGGTGAGGCATCGGCGGCACTCAGTTGTCTCTTTCAGAACAAACCGCTGGACTCATGTCGCATATCGTTTATGGCAAAAGTCCATTTGATCGGGAGATGCACATGTCCTTGCAAGCCAAAATTCCAGCGACCGTGTTCACCGGCTTCCTCGGCGCGGGAAAAACGACCGTCATCCGCCAGCTTCTCGAACAGGCGAACGGCAAGAAGATCGCGCTGATCATCAATGAGTTCGGTGATGTGGGCGTTGATGGTGAGGTTTTGAAAGGCTGCGGCGATGAGGTCTGTTCCGAGGACGACATCGTCGAACTCGCAAACGGCTGCATCTGCTGCACGGTCGCGGACGATTTCCTGCCGACTATGAATGCGCTTCTGGAGCGCGAGACGCCGCCGGACCACATCGTGATTGAGACATCCGGTCTCGCGCTGCCCCAGCCGCTCATCAAGGCGTTTTCCTGGCCGACGGTGCGCGAGCGCGTCTCCGTCGATGGGGTGATTACGATTGTGGATACACCTGCTGTCGCAGATGGCCGCTTCGCCGCGAACGAACAGGCCGTCGAGGCGCAGCGCGCAGCGGATGAAAGCCTCGATCACGAGAGCCCGCTTCATGAGCTGTTCGAGGATCAGCTCGTCTGCGCTGATATGATCCTCTTGAACAAGACCGACCTCATCGACGGCGAGACGCTCGCCCGGGTCGAGGGCGATTTGCGCAAAGAGGTGCGCCCCGGCGTCTCCTTTCTCGCGACGCGCGAGGGCGCGGTGGATGGCGCAGCCCTCCTCGGGCTTGAGGCGAAGGCGGAAGATGATATGGCGAACCGCCTGTCGCATCATGAGGCCCACCACGGCCACGAGGATCACGACCATGACGACTTCGAGACTTTCATCGTGGAGCGCGACGCTTACGGGTCAAAAGATGACGCCGTCGCTGCAATCGAGAGAACGATGGTCGACCATGGCATTTTGCGCCTGAAAGGTTTTGTGGCAATTGAGGGTGCTCCAGCACGGCTGCTGGTCCAGGCGGTTGGCCCGCGCGTCAACGCGCACTTCGACCGGCCTTGGCTCGCGGATGAGGCGCGCCATACCGCCCTCGTCGTCATCGGCGAGAAGGGTATGGACGAAGCGGCGATCCGGGCGGGGCTTTCTTGAGATCAGCCCTCTTGTCCGGTGGTTTGATTTTGGAGCCCACGGATGCATCCGCATTTGGTCCCGGTCTTGAGCCGGGACCTCCTCAACCAAACGTGTGTATCAGTCCGTTCGATTACCACGCCTGTTGAATGAACTTGCTTAACTCAGGCCTGAAGCTGACCTCTTTGCGCCATGGACTTCAAAGCGCATCAATGATCCGCCCGACGCCGGTCCTGACCGGGTCGACTGTTGGAAGGCCGTGTTTTGCCTCCGTCTCAGTCAGACACGCCTTTGCGTCATCGTCCGACAACGCTTTCGTGTTGATGCAGATGCCGACGAAATGCGCATTCGGGTTGGTGCGGGTTGCAAAGCGCATCACCGTTTCCATCGTATCCTCGATTGTCGGCAGCGGATAATGGGGCAGGCCGCGCATGTGAGTGCGTGTCGGTTCATGGCAGAGCACGAGCGCATCGGCTTGCGATCCGTGGATGAGGCCTGCCGTCACGCCCGCGAAGGATGCGTGGTAGACGGAGCCCTGGCCCTCGATGATGTCCCAATGGTCGGCGTCATTGGCGGGCGCGAGTTCTTCTACCGCACCGGCGAGGAAATCCGATACCACCGCGTCAATCGAAATGCCGGAGCCGGTGATCAAAATGCCGGTCTGACCCGTCGCCCGGAAGGTTGATTTCATGCCGCGCTCTCGCATTTCCTTGTCGAGCGCGAGGGTTGAATACATCTTTCCGCATGAGCAATCCGTGCCGACGGCGAGGAGGCGTTTGCCAGCCCGCTTTTCACCATTGGCAACCGGTGGGGTGTGCGTCGGGTGGCGCACATCAAACAGGCTGCGGCCGAGCCGGTCCGCTTTTTCCTTCAACTGAGGAATATCGCTGAGCTTGTTGTGAAGACCCGCCGCGATGTCATAGCCCTTGTCCAGCGCCTCCAACAGCACTGAAATCCATGTGTCGGAGATGATGCCGCCCCGGTTCGCAACGCCGACAACAAGTGTCTTGGCACCGGCTGATAAACCTTCGTCAAGCGTCATGTCGGTCACGCCCATATCCGCATTGCAGCCTTCCATGCGGAACTGACCGACGACATTTTCAGGCCGCCAATCGACGATGCCCTGGGCAACTTTGGCTGACAATGCATCCGGCGCATCGCCCAGAAAGAGAAGATAGGGGCGTTTGATTTCCATCTTAACTGACGCTTTCGTTCTGGAGTTTCTTCAAGTCTTGTTTCGTGGTTTTGGTACCCGTCCAGCCTATACCGGATGGCTGAAATTGAAAGTCGATATTGGCGAGTTCGCGCCCGCGTCGGACAACCATTTCGAGGAGAGCCTTGTAAGCTTCGACCTCGATGTCGTGCTGGTTCATCGTGTCTGAAAGGGAAAAGCGAGCGACATCGATGATGAAGCCCGTGTCCACGGTCTTCTCCATGTGGTGAAATGTGACACCGTAGTCTTTGGCCTTGTCCGCGAGCGCAAAGGGGGCGGGCATGTAACCTGGGCGCTCCGGCGGACCCGGGTGGAAGTTGTAACAATTGCCCGACAGGCGATCCAGAATGTGGCCCGGTACGATGTGGGGTGAACAAAAGGACAAAAGCCGGGTCTTTTGCGGGGCAGCGGATGCGGCCTTGGTGAGTTCCTCAAGGGAGCGGATGTGCAAAAACACCGTTTCTTCCGCGTGCGGGCGCAATGCGCGAGCGAAAAACTCCGCATCGACATCACTCATTGCGAGTAGGATGAGTTTTCTCCCGTCCATGGGCCCAATCCATTTCCACCACCGAACGCGTGTTCTGCGCATGCGATCAGCATCAGTCCGTCGATCTGCCCTTGCCATAGGATGCGCTCTGGCGCTAGTGTGTTTGTCACCGGGGGTGTCCTGACAAGGGACTGAGATACCGTTGGGCCGATGCTAATCGGCAAGCACGGGAACCCTTAGAGCCAGTGCGCTCTTAGAACCTGATCCAGTTCACACTGGCGTAGGGATGGTGAAGCTGTTTGGCCTGTCGTGCGATACACTTCAAATCTCCTGATACCAGACGCGGAAATGGGTCTTCAACGCAACGACTGCTTTGGAGCAAAACCATGAATGCCGTCACACCGAACGTTACATCCGGGCCTTTGCCCGCTTCCCAGAAAGTCTACAAATCGGGCACAATCTATCCTGATCTGAAAGTGCCGATGCGCGAAATTCAGGTGCATCCGACCGCCGGCGAGCCAAACGTTATCGTTTACGACGCGTCCGGTCCTTACACCGATCCCAGCGTTGAAACGGATATCAACAAAGGCCTTCCCCGGACCCGCGAAGCGTGGGTGACTGAGCGCGGCGATGTCGAGCAGTATAAGGGCCGCGAAGTGAAGCCGGAGGACAACGGTTTTGCTAAAGGCGAGAAGTTGACGCCGGAATTCCCCGTGCGCAATGAGCCATATCGCGCGAAGGACGGCCAGGCCGTGACGCAGTTCGCCTATGCGCGCGCTGGAATCATCACCCGCGAGATGGAGTTCATCGCGATCCGCGAAAATCTTGGCCGCGAAATGGCGAAGGAAAAGCTCGCTCGTGATGGCGAGAGCTTCGGCGCTGAAATTCCCGACTACATCACGCCGGAATTTGTGCGCGATGAGGTCGCCAAGGGCCGCGCCGTCATCCCAGCCAACATCAACCACCCGGAAGTGGAGCCGATGATCATCGGGCGGAACTTCCTCGTGAAGATCAACGCTAACATCGGTAACTCGGCGGTGACGTCTTCCATGGAAGAGGAAGTCGAGAAAATGGTCTGGGCGACCCGTTGGGGCGCGGACAATGTCATGGACCTTTCGACGGGTCGGAACATCCATAACATCCGCGAATGGATCATTCGCAATTCCGCGTCGCCCATCGGCACCGTTCCGATCTATCAGGCGCTTGAGAAGGTCGATGGCGATCCCGACAAGCTGGACTGGGAAGTCTACAAGGACACATTGATCGAGCAATGTGAGCAGGGCGTTGACTATTTCACGATTCATGCGGGTGTACGCTTGCGCTATGTTCCGCTGACGGCGAACCGCACGACGGGCATTGTCTCGCGCGGCGGATCGATCATGGCGAAGTGGTGTTTGCATCACCACAAGGAAAGCTTCCTCTATGAGCATTTCCCGGAAATCTGCGACATCATGCGGGCCTATGACGTAACGTTCTCGCTCGGCGATGGCCTGCGGCCCGGCTCGATTGCCGATGCCAATGACGAAGCGCAATTTGCGGAACTCGAGACGCTCGGTGAACTCACTCACATCGCCTGGGAGAAAGACTGTCAGGTCATGATCGAAGGCCCCGGCCACGTGCCGATGCACAAGATCAAGGAGAACATGGAAAAGCAGCTTGAGGTCTGTAAGGAAGCGCCGTTTTATACGCTTGGGCCACTTACGACCGATATTGCACCCGGTTATGACCACATCACATCGGGTATCGGTGCTGCGATGATCGGCTGGTACGGCACGGCGATGCTTTGCTATGTGACGCCGAAAGAGCATCTGGGTCTGCCAGACCGCGATGACGTTAAGACTGGTGTGATCACATACAAGATCGCGGCCCATGCTGCAGACCTTGCCAAAGGGCATCCAGCGGCACAATTGCGGGATGATGCGCTATCGCGGGCGCGTTTTGAATTCCGCTGGGAAGATCAGTTCAATCTGGCGCTTGATCCTGAGACGGCGCGCTCGTTCCATGATGAGACGTTGCCGAAAGAAGCGCACAAGGTCGCTCATTTCTGTTCCATGTGCGGGCCGAAATTCTGTTCCATGCGGATTTCCCATGACATCCGCGCCGAGGCCCAGAAGGAGGGGATGGAAGCGATGGCTGCGAAGTTCCGCGAGGGTGGTGAACTCTACGTGCCGCTCGATAAGGCGGAGGCAACACCCGCTGAACCTGCGGAGTAACATTCCTGCGCGGCGGGCATGCCCTTCGTCTGCTCGCCGCCAGAAGCGGCCAGACCGGCCTCCTAAGCGGCTTTTACGCGATCCAGGAATTTGCGGATCGTGGTGCTCAGTTCATCGACCTGGCTTTCGATGGTCTGGCATGAGGCTTTGAGGTCGTCGGCCGACCTTGAGCCATCCTCCACGGACAATAGCATCTCACCCATGTCGGCCTTCACAGCGCTGACGCGTGTGTTCACATCCTCGACGTTTTTTGCGATGTCTGCGGTTGCGGAATCTTGCTGCGCGATTGTGCCAGCGATCGCAGCTGTTGCCTCTTCAACATTTGCGACGATGTCCTCAATGGAGCGCACGCTGTTTGCAGCCCCTTCCGTCTCGCCTTGAATGGCGGTCACTTTTGCCGTTATTCCAGCTGTCGCCTTCGCCGTCTGATTGGCGAGTTCCTTAACTTCCTGCGCGACCACTGAAAACCCTTTGCCCGCATCTCCCGCACGCGCCGCCTCAATGGTTGCGTTGAGTGCCAAAAGATTCGTTCGATCGGCAATGTCTTCAATCAACGCAACGATCTCGCTGATTTCTTCCATGGAGCTGAGCAGGGTGCTGATCCGCCCAGAAGCGTCGCGAACGCTGTCACTGGCTTTTGCTGCGACGGTGTTCGTGCTTTTCACCTGGTCTGCTATGAGACGGGCCGATTGAGACAGTTCCGTTGTTGCAGAGCTGATGAGCGTGAGTTGCGATGAAGCCTGTGAGCTGTAGTCGGTTGCCGTGCTGGAGCGGTCGCGTGTTTCGTTCGCCACCGCAGCCAAACGCGCGACCTTGTCGGTTGCGGATGCCGTGTTTTCATTCACCGTTTTGATTGTGAACGAGATGGTCGTATTCAGCGTTTCTATGAGCGTGTCGAGCTCTTGTGCCCTTTCGGCCGATTCCTGGGCATCTGACGCCTGTTTTCGCGCCATTTCCTTATCCGCTTCACTCAGCTTTTGAAATGCACCGGCGGCTTTGGAGAGCAGACCGATTTCGTCCTTCGTCTCAAACCTTGGAATCTCGACGTCAATCGCACCGTTCGACAGTTTGTGCATTGCCTTGGTCAGCTTCGCGAGGGGCGATCTGATGCTATGGGTTATGGCAAAAAAGAGGACGGCGCTGATGGATATCAAAATCAACCCGAGTGTCAGGATCGTCGGCAGGAAGGCAGCTTGTGCGCTTTTGCGTTTGCTTTCTGCCGCTGCAAAACTTGCCTGGTTTTGTGCCGTAACGCTTTTCAGTTCCTCCAGAAATGTGAGAGTCTCCGCCCGGAAGCGCTCGATGGTTTCGCGGGATTCGGCATTCTTCTCCGACCATTCCAAAAAGGCCGACACATATTTTTGCAGCCGATCAAGTATCGTCTTCTGGGTTTCTTGTTCCAGCTTCGAGTCTGCCAGTTTGAACTCGAATTCGCTGATACGATTTTGAAAAAGGGCGATTTCCCGTTCATCACCGCGCAGGATGAAGTTCTTCTCATGGCGGCGAAGCATCAGCATTTTGACCCTTACTGGATCGAGATCCCCGGTGAAGAGTTCTTCATACTCAGCGTCTTCAATCGCTTCTTCGACGGACTTCACCTCTTTTTTCAAAAGGCCTTCTAGTCCTTCATTTTCCGGTGTGCCCAGAAGCTGTTGAAGCGCAATGATCGATTTTCCGTTGTTTACAATGGAGCTCGCGTCGTCCGATAGCCGGGGCGGGACCGTGTTCAGAAGCGCCTCGCCATCCTGATTAATTTTCTGGAGAAGTTCCGGATTTTTCGTCACCAGATACTGCTCGATCAGCCGGTTTAAATCGAGCAAGACGGTCTTTGCGGTCAGAACTGCCTGCGCCTTGATCCGAAGATCGCTGGCTCGTTCAGCTACGCTGTTGTACGCGTTGATTTGATAGTAAGAAACACCGATCGATGCGATCAAAGCAAAAATCGCAACGGCCTGCAGGATGATCATGCGGCTGCCGATGGAAAGTCCTGAGATCAGTGTTTTTATGTGTTGCATTGCAACGTATCCACTAGCTTTGGTTGCAGGGATGGTGCCTGAGGTTGCATTACTTTTGCGTTAACTTCACGTATGGGTTGAGAAGAGACTTCAATTTGCTGATTTATGGAGCTTTTTCTTCTGGCGTGCAGACTTCTTTGCGATCACTCGTGTTCACAGGTGCCGCATCGCATTTGGCTACTTGAAGTGCATCACCCTTTGTGGCGATGCCATCTTGGATGGCTTCGGGAACGGTCCCAGCGTTCCTGAATGTTCCGCGCTATCTCGCATTTTCCGGCGCTGCTTTGGCCGGTTCACCGACGGTTGCAAATGCTTCATTGGTTGTCGGCTTTGATTTTGAGCGCTGACTCCACAGCATAAACGGAGAGCAGCTCAACACGGCCTCGAATGGGAACCTCCCGCTTTTCAAACGAGGAGAAGTCCAGCCCGCTGTCCCTTGCCGTCCGTTCGGATATCACCAATTGAGTGCCAAGTTCCTTGGTCAGTCCTTCCAATCGGCTTGACGTGTTCACGACATCACCAATCGCGGTCAGGCTCACGGCCTGATTGTATCCCATAGAACCGATGATGGCTGTGCCGGAGTGGATACCGATTCCGATCTTCAAGGGGTCTTCAAGATCGCTGGCGAGGCTTTCGTTTAGCTTTTCCAGTTTCTGAGCCATGGTGACAGCCGCCTGAACGGCCTCTCTGCACCCCGTCTCAATTGGTTTGTCGATCCCAAAAATTGCCATAACGCCATCGCCGATGAATTTGTCGAGGTGGCCACCTGCTTCTTCGACCGCTTGTCCCATGGCGGCGAAGTAGCGGTTCAGAATGAACGCGACATCATAGGGGAGTTTGGACTCTGAGAATTTGGTGAAGGCGCGTATGTCGGCAAACAGGATTGCAACATTCTGCTCATCCCCGTCATGGCCGCGATGACGCGCAAACCCATGCTTTGCTGTCGCGTCTGAGCTTAGAAGAGCGGTTACTTCAAGACCCTTTTGCGGAACGATTTGGCAGGCGAGTCTTACGTTTTCGGGGGCGGAAATGCGCTGCAGCACTTTTGCCTCCTGCGGCTCGGGTTTGGGCAGCACATCGCGTCCCTTTTCAACGCGAACTCGGCATGTCGAACATCGGCCCCTGCCTCCGCACACCGATGCGTGCGGGATGCCCGCATCCCGAATTTGGTCAAGCAATGTCATGCCAGACCGCAGGCTCACCTGTTTCTGGATTCCAAAATCAATGCTGCGATATTGAAGCTTTTCGGAGCCCGGACGGGTGTTGATCAGTGTGCGTGTTATGTGAAATGCCAAGGCCGAGAGAATGACAGCCGCAACACCCAATTGAATGGCTGTTTCGTTGTCGCTCAAGAAGGACTGTAATTCTTCGGTGCTGATGCGAAAATGTCTTGTCAGGCCTTCCACCCATTTCTCATTGTTTGACAGGCGTAAAACCCGGAAACCCGCGGAGATGTATCCCGTCAATGCCAGCAAGGGGACAATGAGGGCGGCTGAAAAGAAGAAAAGACGCCATCGTTCATACCAGGGCTTCAGGCGAAGCCAGTAGTGCCATCCGATGCAGGCGTGGGTCCAGACAACTGTCATGGCCAATGCGATCAGAAAGCCTCGAAAGGGAAATGCCACCCACTGGCTATGCAGTTGATACGCATAGCCTTCTTCCAATCCGAAGGCCTCGTGAGCGCCGCGCGTGCTAAGGACGTGCGCTGCCAGCACGATTGGGATCAAGAAGCCGAGAATTACCTGGGCTGCCTCCCATCGATTTACCCGGAAACTCTTTCTGCGAAAAAGGGACCAGATGGCGAGCAGGACGTGGATGGTCAAGGCGCCAGCCAAAATGATTGTTCCTGGAAGAGTGCGCCATGGTTCGACCGTATAGGCCAATCCATCATTCATCGCTCGTAGCGAGATTATCCCCAGCGCATGATTGGAAAAATGCCCGAGGACGAAGAGGAACAAGATAAGGCCGCTGATAAGTCTCAAATTGCCAATCATGTTTTACTCGTCCACACCGTTTCTTTCAGTTTCCATCGACTGGCAGAACTCAATTCTGCCCGAGAGGCCATATGACACATGGTTGCGTTCGACTTGCGGTGCCTCGAGGTTTAATCCCGTCTCGCAGGCCGCTTATTGGGTGAAAGTAGCCCGCAATACCGGCGCGCCAATGGGAACGCTTTGCCTTAAAGCCGTCGTTTACTCTGCCTTTAGGGCTGATTTTTTGGCAATGGTTTCTGTAAATCTTCTCAGTGTCGGTGACATGTCGTCGGGTGGCAGCATAATTTCGACGAGCTGGAAGGTGCTCTCATCCGCCCTGGCCGCATCAAGGGCGTTTGCAAGGTCTGCACGTGCTTCAACCCGCACACCTTTGCCGCCGAGTGATGTTGCAAGATCTGCGAAATTCCAGTCATCCAGGTCGTTGTAGCCCGCGCCCTTCTGGAACGCTTTCAGCATGCCCCAGGCGGTGTTGTTGAAGACGAGCACGATGGGGTTGAGGCCGTAGCGCTTGCAGTTTCCGAGTTCCCAGCCCGTCATTTGAAATGCGCCGTCGCCGACGAGTATAAGGGGGCGCTTGCCGCTTGCCGCCTGCAATCCGATGCCGAAGGGAATGCCGGTGCCCATAGTTGCGTAATATCCCGGTGCTACGAGCGGGGTGTGGTGCATGTCCATGGCAGTGAAGAGGCAATCCCCCATATCGGACGCGATAGGCATCGTGCCGTGGCGGTCGAAAAAGTCGTTCACGGCAGTTGCAACGTCAATCGGAGTGATTGCGCCACCGTCTGCCACAAGGTCTTTCGGATGGCTTTCGACAACGGCCTCGGCGTTTCCGAGAGCTTTCGCATCCTCCAGCATGGCATCGATTAGGGCTTCGAGCGTGATGCTTGGATAGACATGATGTTCAAAGCGCACCTCGCCGTCAAAGGCATGGGCTGCCGTGCGCATGTCGATCTGATTTTTGGATACGCCGAAATTCGTGTCGCACAGGATGACGCCGAGCATGAGAAGGCCATCGGAGCGTTCTACCAGTCTGCGGCGGTCTTCGTCGCCGGCAAGGCCGAGATATGTGCCGGCGACCGGTGCGCCGGATTCTGCCAGGATGCCGCGCCCCATGAAGGTGGTCAAAACCGGGATGCCGAGGATCGTTGCGAGCCGGGCGATCTTGTCTTCAAGGCCGAAGCGGCGCACTTCCACACCGAGGAGAAGGGCTGGGCGGTCCGACTTTGCCAAAAGGGCGAGTGCCTCTTTCGCAGCCGCCTTGGCCGCGTCTTCGACAACGGGTGAGGGCATGTAGCCGGGCACGGCGGGCACATCCGCCTCCACCATGTCACGCGGAAACTCGATATAGACCGGCCGGGATGTTTCCCTTGCGACGGTAAGGACGCGGGCGATTTCATCGGTCGCCGTTGACGGATCATCCAGAATACACTGCGCGGCCGTCACTTCGCGCATGATGAGCAGTTGGCTGTCGAGATGCTTGACCTGGTGATGAAGGCCGAGGCCCATGGTTCGCTCCGCGGCACCAGGCGCGCCTGAGATTACGACCAGCGGTGATTTTTCCGCATAGGCCGTGGCGATCGGGTTCACCATGTTGAGTGCGCCCGCACCGTAGGTGATACAGGCAACACCTATCGTGCTTCGATAGCGTCCTGCCGCATCGGCTGCAAAACCGACGGCGGGTTCGTGGCTCAACGTGTAAAGCGGCAGCGTATTGCTTTGTTCGATGACGCGGAAGAATGGCAGGGCAAAATCGCCCGGAATGCCGAAAATCTCGTCGGCGCCGTAGTCTCTCAAAGCCTGCAACAACGCGTCTGCCAGTCTCATCGCACGTCTCCTTCGTTCGCGTCATCTGATGGGGGAATAAACGGTATCGATGGGCTGCCGTGCAATAAAAAAACCCGGCATGAGGCCGGGTTTTAGCAAAAGCGCTACGGACTTGACCTTAGCTGCCCAAGAGCCCTTTGTAGCGGTTTTGGAAGCGCGAAACGCGTCCGCCACGGTCGAGCAATTGTGTACCGCCGCCTGTCCAGGCCGGGTGTGTGGTCGGATCAATGTCGAGCGTCATCGTGTCGCCCTCCGACCCCCAGGTCGAACGTGTCATGTATTCCGTTCCGTCATTCATGACCACTTTGATCATGTGGTAATCGGGATGAAGATCTTTTTTCATTTTGGTCGCTTTCCGGTCAGCCGTGATCTGGAGGGCAGGCCTCACCCAGTCCGGCAGCTTGCGTTTTTCATGATGGGCTCTCGTAATTGCAAAGGCATATAAATACAAGCTTTATTTCGTGCTTTGCATGATAAGCGAAGCGTCAACCGGACCGCTTGCCAAGTGTGTTTTGGGTCCATAAAACAGCAAAGCTCAAAGCAATTTGGACGGACATGGCCTCAACTCTTCCTTCTCAGGGCGAAAGCCACAGCGCTTCAGACGACCCCGATGACCGCAAACGGCGCTCGTTGAAGCCGTTGCGGCGGCTTTTGCCGTATCTTTTGGAAAGCAATCCGCTCATCATAGCCGCGCTGATCGCGCTTTTGACAGCCTCCGCAGCCACGCTGACGGTGCCGATTGCATTGCGTCGTGTGATCACCAACGGGTTTTCCGGATCCAATGCGGATACGATCGATTACTATTTCATGGCGATGGTTGGCGTTGTGATCGTTCTCGCGGTGTCGAGCTCGGCGCGCTACTACTTCGTTACGAAAATCGGCGAGCGCACTGTCGCCGCCATTCGCAAGGACGTTTTTGGCGCTGTATTGAAATTCGATGCCGCCTATTTCGATCAGGCGCGTACGGGCGAGGTGATTTCGCGGCTGACAGCAGATACGACGCAGATCAAATCTGCCGTTGGGTCCACCGCATCCGTCGCGTTGCGAAACAGCCTTCTTTTCGTCGGCGCCATCATCATGATGGCGCTCACGTCGATTGAGCTTTCAAGCTTGGTCGTCTTTGCCATTCCGCTCATCGTCGTGCCGCTTGTCGCATTCGGGCGACTGGTGCGGCGCAGATCACGGGAGGCGCAGGACCGGCTCGCGGATGCCTCCGCGTTTGCGACCGAAATGGTCGGTTCAGTCAGCACCGTTCAAAGTTTGACGGCTGCCTCGCATGTCCAATCGTTTTTCGACCGATCCGTCGATGATGCGTTTTTGGCAGCAAAG
>JBCBTO010000004.1:0-21784 GCA_039818625.1 Pseudomonadota bacterium | reverse complement strand
GCCACATGCGTTGCGCCGGACAATGTGACACCAAAGAGGGGGATGAGCGCCAGAGGAAACAGGGCGATTGTAACCATTCGTGGATCAGAGATCAGCGAGAAGGTTAGTCCGGTGCCTACTGCAACAACAAAGTCCGTCATCCCGACAATATGGAACACTGTATAGGCGCGTTTGCTGTTTGGCTTCATTGTCACAACATAAAGAGCCAATACCCCAGCGATGAGATCGCCAGTGCCTGCAAGAAAGACGAATGCTGGCGGGAGAAGGCCTTGAGAGCCGTAGTAGTAAAACGCAAATGCGGCTGGAATCCTCCAAACGTGCATCGCGGTCAGCTTACGAAGGCCGAACTGCTCCACGCCTGCTGATAGTCGCGGGACGAGGAAGTATAGGCTTGTTGCCAAGATTAGAAGCGCAGCTACTAACGCAGCAAAAAACGGTAATGGGAAAGATATCAACAATCCCGTTGTGCTCGCCCAGATTACCGTTCCAGCCCATAGCACAAGACTGATTATGACGATTCGCGCTAAGCCCCGGTCTGTCGTTGAATCGGAATTTGGATTTGTGTGTTTCATAACGATCTCCTATATAAGTGCATATGCACATTTATGCTCGTGTTTCACCAACTTGCTCGTATTTCTAGTGCGTCAGTTTCGTTAGTTCTGCTCGAAAGTCCGTCCATTGCTCGTCGGAGATGTTTTTTTTTGTCTTTTCTTGAGCAATTTCCCAAAGAGGAGCGGCACGTTTCATCAACTCCCGTCCCCTGTCACTGATGGTTATGTTTCTTTGCCGAGCATCCTCAGCATCGCTCAAAGAGACCACCAAGCCTCTTCGTTCGAGTGGCTTTAAATCACGCGTCAGAGTCGTCCGGTCCATACCGAGTTGTTCGGCCAATACCGAAATCGGAACCGAGTCAGGCCGAAGGAGTGAAGCAAGGGTTGTAAATTGCCCAATGTTGAGGCCAACCGGCTTAAGGGCCGCGTTGTAACGGCGCGTTACAGTCCGCGCCGACTTTCTCAAGGCTTGACAAGCGCAAAGGGTGTTGAAGTCAGAGTATGTGTAGTCTCTTTTCATGGTTACTCATCTAAGTGTATATGCACTTTTCTTCAAGCGCTCCAGAAAATATTTTCATTTGGCCCGCGTGTCCAAACGCACTGACTGTTCTTCCAAGCCGAAATTCGACCCAGTTGCGGGGCTGGTACGATTGGGTTTGAAACAGACCTCGCTTGATCAAGTCGGGTGTTTCCAACTACCATTCGTTGAGACTGTGTTATCTGAGAGTTCGCCCTATGCTCACACCCATCGACCATAAATTCATTCGCATGGCCTATGACGAGGCGAAGGCGGGGTATGATGAGGGCGGGTGCCCCATCGGCTCCGTGCTCGCGCGGGGTGATACGCTTGTTGCGAGTGGCCGAAACCAGCGGGTGCAAAAGGGTGACCCCATCGCCCATGGTGAAATGGATGCGCTTCGAAAAGCCGGTCGCCAGAAGACCTATCGCGATACGACGCTTTACACGTCACTCTCACCCTGCATGATGTGCTCGGGCACCATCGTTCAGTTCGGCATTCCGCGCGTCGTCGTCAACGAGAACACGACCTTTGGCGGCAATGAAGAATTTCTGCGCTCGCGGGGCGTCGAGGTGATCGTCGTCGATGATGCCGAATCCATAGCGCTCATGGAGCGGTTCATCGCTGAGAAGCCGGAACTCTGGAACGAAGACATCATGGAGGAGTGAGGTGTTGAGCCGCTCTTACATAACCTTAGGATTTCTGCCAGACTCAAGATTTATCTCTGCAGTGCCGCTGAGCGCCGACCTTACATCGTCGGACACGTTAAAACCGCGTTCCGCAAAGATGCGGTTTAAAAACTTGAGATTGGCATTCCTTGTCTGAAAGTCATCCGCCAATATTGTGGTTCTGACTTGACTTTCACCTGACAATAAAGGTTTCGTTGACCGGGATCCCGCCCCTTTCGCAGCAGCAAGCAATTGGGCGCTGGCGTCAAAATATCTTTCCTGGTCACCTCGGCCACCACTCTGATGGTTCAAAGTCTCTTCCACCGCAAATTCAAAAGCCTTCTCGCCAACCGCGCGGAGCAAGTCCGGATTGTCGGTGAGCGCGAGAATTTTTACAATTGAGTTAGGACTCCTATGGCTTTTCAAAGTCGATAGGTCTGTCGCGAGACGCGCGAGATCGTCGACAGACAAGTAGCCGTGCTCGAACCCAAAGTCGAGAACGGTGGCGATATCCTCGGACCTGAAGTCTGGGTGAGAAGCGGCCCTCGTAATGGCATCACCTATCAAAAGAGGGGCTGAAAGCTGGTCACCGCTATCAATGATCTCCCGCAGATTGATGGCATTTTGGGCAATGCTTGGGGTCGAAAGTCGTTGCCTCAGGGTGTTGGGAAGTTCATTGCGGAAGCCAACGTTGCTGTAATGAGCAGATCGATCGTCTGAGATTGCAAGTACCCCTCCAGATCCTTCTCCCGTCAATGGCTCCAAAGCGGTCTCATCAAATGGCGCTGCGGATTGGAACAGCTCGCTCGTATTGTCTTGTGGATTTCCAGCCCCGTTCGTTTCGGGCGCTGTGGCAGGTGTATGGGCTGGCACAGCCGGGGCCTCAGTCTCATGATGTCCAACTGATGAAACGCTCGGGGTCGTCACCATCGTCAATTCCTCAAATGGATTTTGCTGATCCAACCTAAGTGCTGCGCCGTACGGGAAGCTGACAGGGCGCCGGAAATCTGCGAAGATGTGACACTTTTGTCCTATGAGCACCCCATGACCTACCATCCCGAGACGCCTGATGGCACCAACCCCACCCTTGATCATCCGATCTCGCCCAATGGGTGGGCGGTCACTGAAGACGCCCACACCATCCCCGCACGGCAGGGGCGAGCTGTCCGTCTCAAGGCGGGTGACTGTCTCGCCATCATCAATCCCAAAGGCAATCAGGTTTGTGATTTCTTCGCACTCGTTGATGGCAGTCCTGCCGAGTTCCTCTCCATGGAACACACGCGCACGGCGCTCGGGCGCGTTTATGTGAGAACCGGCGATGTGCTCGTCACCAACCGACGGCGCGCGATGATTGAGATCGTCGAGGACACGTCGCCCGGCGTGCATGACATTCTGATCGCCTGCTGTGATCAGCCGCGTTATGAGCAACTCGGTGCGGACGGGTATCACGACAACTGCGCTGACAATTTTCGCATGGCGCTCGCGGCCATCGGCGAACGACCGACCCATGTGCCGTCGCCGTTCAACATCTGGATGAATATTCCGGTTGGGATGGATGGCGGTTACACATGGGAGCCGCCAGTCTCCAAGCCGGGCGATCTGATCACCCTCAAAGCGCATCTTCCGTGCATCGCCGTCATGTCCGCCTGCCCGCAGGACATGACCCCCGTCAACGGTGTTGGTGTGCAGCCGCAAGAGCTGATTTTCAAGGTTATGTCAGGCATTTAGTCGTGGACGCCCCGGTTTTTGTCCCCTAACGTCGGGCTTTCCAAAGGCCATCCGTTCCATCGACGGTCGGGTTCAGCCAACAAACGATCTCATCAAACTGCAGGACCGCCCACTTGACCAATACTCATTCGGATGACGGTGAGACTGCTGACTGGCTTTTGACGCCCGAAGCCGTCCGTATCCAGTGCCATGATATTCTCGATCGCGGGCTGTGTGGTGGCCTGCCGAATTTCACTCTGGACATGGAGAAACTCGATGCCGTCGCCGAGCGGGTTTGTGCGACGATCCGGGAGACTTGTCCCGATTTGAAGGTGCCGCCCCATGCGCGTTGGCGGCATTTCATGATTGATGGTGAGGATCGCTGGTCAGCCCATGCGATGCAGTTTGACGATCTGATGGAACGGGCACGGGTCGAATTCGAACTCGCTGTCACGTCCGTTTTGCTGGACGCTGACGGAGGCCCCGACTGGCGCTTCCGTGATGAGGCGAGTGGTCGGATACTCGCAGGCTCGGAAGGCCTTGCGCTTGCCAGCCTCGGTCTGTTTGTGTCTGGGGCGTTCAGTTCAGATGAGGCCAAGCCCTTACGAGCCGATGTGAATGGACTTTCAAGGTTCGATGAAACCACTTTGGCTCGCGGGTTTCAGGTGGCGGACACCAATCCACTCGAAGGTCTTGCGGGCAGGGCGGCCCTGCTTTCCAATGTTGGTGAGGCCGTTTTGGCCATGCCGCAAGTCTTCGGCAGTGAAGAGCCACGGCTCGGCAATCTCGTCGACTATCTCTTTGGTCACGCGGTGGACGGCAAGCTTGACGCGCGGACCATTTTGATCACTCTTCTCCATGCCCTCGGGCGCATTTGGTCGGGCCGACCCCATGTGGCCGGGCGCAACCTCGGTGATACGTGGCCGCATCCGGCGGCGGGAAAACCCGGTCTCGTGCCATTTCACACGCTCAGTCAACGGCTCACCTATTCGCTGATCGAACCGCTTGAGCGCGCCGGGCTTGCGGTGACGGGTCAGGAGGCGTTGACAGGCCTCGCGGACCATCAAAATGGCGGGTTGTTCATCGATCTTGGCGTTATCGTCCCGCGAGACCCGTCGATTTTTGATCATGAGCACGTGCCGGATGCCAACCTTGTCGTCGAATGGAGAGCGCTGACGGTTGGCTTGCTTGATGCTGTTGTGCCGCTTGTCCGTGAGTCGTTGGGCTTAAATGAGCGAGATTTGTCACTCGCGCGGGTTCTTGAAGGGGGCACCTGGCCGACCGGTCGCAAGGTCGCGGCTGAAATGCGTGAAGGAGGCGCGCCGCCCATTGCAATCGAGACGGACGGGTCGGTATTCTGAGACTACGTTTTACTTTTCTTAAGGGGCACCCATGAAGAGCCAAGTTACTGTCATCGATCATCCGCTCGTGCTCCATAAGCTCAGCCTGATGCGGGACAAGGCGACGCCGTCCGCCGTTTTTCGAAAGCTTCTGACCGAGATTTCGCTTCTTCTCGCCTATGAGGTGTTGCGCGATCTTCCCATGACGACGCAGACGATTGAGACGCCGCTCATCGAGATGGATGCGCCTATCCTTGCGGGCAAGAAACTCTGTTTCGTTTCGATTTTACGGGCGGGCAATGGGCTTTTGACGGGCATGATGGACCTTGTGCCATCCGCCCGGGTCGGCCATATCGGGCTTTATCGTGATCCGGATACACTGAAGCCCGTTGAATATTATCTGAAGCTTCCCGAAGAAATCGAAAGTCGACCCGTCATTCTCGTCGACCCGATGCTCGCAACGGCAAATTCGGTTTGTGCGGCCATCAATCGTCTGCGGGAAGCGGGTGCGCGCGATATCCGCTTCGTCTGTCTTCTCTCCGCGCCTGAGGGGATTGAGAAACTGACCAGTGAGCATCCGGATGTGCCGATTTTTACAGCCGCCATCGACAGCCATTTGAACGACCATGGCTACATTGTGCCGGGTCTTGGTGACGCAGGGGACCGTATGTTTGGTACCAAGTAATGAGACTTGTGTTATCATTTTGTAAACTGTCTCGTCTAAGGAAAACAACTGGACCCAAGAGCGGGCAGGTTGAGACCGTAAAAGAACGGGAGTTCTTTCAATCAGGAGTTTTCAGGTGACCCATCCGGACCCTCAGATCGATACTTCTCCGCATGTGTCGGACGAGATCCGAAAGACCACCTGCTATATGTGTGCCTGCCGCTGTGGGATTAATGTGCACCTGCGCACCGGCGAAGACGGCAAACCGAAAATCCGCTATATCGAGGGCAACCGCGATCACCCGATCAACAAAGGGGTTTTGTGTGCCAAGGGATCAGCGGGGATCATGCAGCACTATTCGCCCGCGAGGCTTTCCAAGCCGCTGAAGCGGGTCGGCGAGCGGGGCGAAGGCAAGTTCGAACCCATCGAATGGGACGAGGCGCTGGAACTTGCGACCGAGTGGCTCGGTGAGGTGCGTTGTAAAGAGCCTCGGAAGCTCGCCTTTTTCACCGGCCGCGACCAGAGCCAGTCTTTCACGGGTTGGTGGGCGCAGCAGTTCGGCACGCCGAATTTCGCGGCCCATGGCGGTTTCTGCTCGGTCAACATGGCCGCTGGCGGCATCTACACCTTTGGTGGCGCGTTCTGGGAATTCGGTGCACCAGACTGGAACAAGACCGAGTTCTTCATGATTTTCGGCGTTGCCGAAGATCACGATTCAAACCCGATCAAGCTGGGCTTGTCGAAGCTGAAATCGCGCGGCGTCAAAGTCGTTGGCGTCAACCCCGTGCGCACCGGTTACAACGCGATTGCCGATGAGTGGGTGGGTATCACGCCGGGAACCGATGGTCTTTTCGTGCTCTCGCTCGTGCATGAGCTTCTGAAAGCGGGGCATGTCGATCTCGACTATCTGATCCGCTATACGAACGCTCCTTGGCTCGTGATCGATGACCCCGATGGGGATGATCATGGTCTCTTCGCGCGTGACAAGAACGGCGACGCTCTCGTCGTTGATCGCGAGAGTGGCGATCTCGTCGCTTACAGCCGCCACGGCATCAAACCGCATCTCAAGGGTGAGGTGACTTTGCCGGATGGCCGCAAGGCGCGCCCGTCTTTTGAGCTTTTGGCCGAGAAATACCTGAGCCACGAATATGCCCCTGAGGCGGTGTCTGAGACCACGGGTGTTTCCGCCAATCAAATCAGACGTCTGGCGCAGGAAATTGCGGATGCGGCGTTTAAAAGCGAGGTCGTGGTCGATCAGCCTTGGACCGACATGAAGGGTGAGCGCCACGAGAAGATGATCGGGCGTCCGGTCGCGTTTCACGCAATGCGCGGTATTTCCGCTCACTCGAATGGGTTCCAGACGTGCCGCTCGATCCACCTTCTGCAAATCCTGCTCGGGTCCATCGATAGCCCCGGCGGGTTCCGCTTCAAGCCACCTTATCCACGCCCGGTTCAGGCGCAGCCGAAACCGCATGGTGGCAACAAGCCGGATCAACCGCTTGCGGGGCCGCATCTCGGTTTCCTGCGCGGGCCTGAAGATCTTCTCCTCGAAGACGATGGCTTGACGCCTCAGCGCATCGACAAAGCGTTTTCGTGGGACGCGCCGATGTCCGCCCACGGCCTGATGCATATGGTGATTTCAAACGCCCATGCGCAGGAGCCCTACGGCATTGACGTGCTTTTCATGTATATGGCGAACATGTCGTGGAACTCCTCCATGAACTCCGCCGGCGTGATGAAGATGCTTTCGGAGAAAGATGAGAACGGCGAGTATGTCATTCCGAAAATCATCTATTCCGACGCCTACTCATCCGAGATGGTGGCTTATGCGGATCTCGTTTTGCCGGATACGACCTATCTGGAACGTCACGATGCGATCTCGCTTTTGGACCGCCCGATCAGTGAGCCGGAAGCCGTCTGTGATGCGATCCGCTGGCCGGTGATTGAACCCGACCGGGATGTGCGCGGCTTCCAGTCCGTTCTCATCGATCTCGGTGCGCGGTTGAAGCTGCCCGGCTTGGTGAACCAGGATGGCACGCCGAAGTTCAAGGATTACGCCGACTACATCACCAACCACCAGCGCAAGCCCGGGATTGGTCCTCTCGCGGGATGGCGCGGCAATGGCGACCAGACGGGGCGCGGCGAGGCAAACCCTCAGCAGATTGCGCGATATATTGAAAATGGTGGCTTCTCCGAGACCCACGTGCCGGAGGAAGCGCTCTATTTCAAACACGCGAATAAAGCCTGGCAGGACTGGGCGGTGGAAATGGGCCTTCAAGATGGGCCGGTCGAGAATGTCTTCCAGCTTTATCTTGAACCGCTCCGTAAATTCCAGCTCTGTGCTGAAGGCAAGGCGAAACCCGTTCCACCCGACAGTCATAAGGAGCGGATCAAAGCGTGTTTCGACCCACTGCCGATCTGGTATGCGCCGTTTGAAGGCACGGGTATCACCGAAAGCGAGTTTCCATATCACGCGCTGACTCAGCGTCCGGCTGCTATGTATAACTCGTGGGGATCGCAGAATGCCTGGCTTCGTCAGATCCACGGGACGAACCCGATGTATATCCCTTCCGAAATCTGCGATGAGGCGGGGCTCGAAGATGACGATTGGGCCTGGATCATTTCCTATCACGGCAAGATCAAAGTGCCGGTGAAGCGCATGAACGCGGTCAATCAGAAGACGCTTTGGACGTGGAACGCCATCGGCAAGCGCAAAGGGGCATGGAACCTCGCGCCCGATGCGCCGGAAGCGACCAAGGGTTTCTTGTTAAACCACCTTATCAATGAGCTTCTGCCGCCGAAGGGCGATGGCCTTCGGTGGTCGAATTCCGATCCGATCACGGGTCAGGCTGCTTGGTTTGACCTGCGCGTGCGGGTCGAGAAGGCCGACACGCCGGGTGACGTCAGCGAACCGGTTTTCGGCGCGCAGAAAAGTTCCGGTGTCGGCGGTAATGGCTCGCTCTCCTACGGGAAGGAGTGGACGAAATGACGACTCTGCCTGAAACAACCGGCAAGAAACTCGGTCTCGTAATCGATCTCGATATTTGCGTTGGGTGCCATGCTTGCGTGGTGAACTGCAAAGAGTGGAACACGGGCGGTTATGGCGCGCCGCTTTCCGACACGGATCCTTATGGGTCTGAACCGGTCGGTGCATGGCTCAACCGCATCCACACCTTCGAAATCACGCCGGAGGATGCGCCAGCCTCTATCGTTCATTTTCCGAAGTCTTGCCTCCACTGTGAAGACGCACCATGCGTGACGGTCTGTCCAACGGGCGCGAGCTATAAGCGTGGTGAAGACGGTATTGTCCTCGTTGAGGAAGACAAATGCATTGGCTGCGGGCTGTGCGCTTGGGCGTGTCCTTATGGTGCGCGGGAGATGGACCCGGTCGAGCAGGTCATGAAGAAATTTACGCTTTGCGTTGACCGTATCTATAACGACAACATCCCGGAAGAAGATCGTGTGCCCGCTTGTGTCAGGACATGTCCTGCAAACGCGCGCCATTTTGGAGATTTTGCCGATCCTGATTCCGATGTTTCCGTCATGACGCGTGAGCGGGGTGGCATTGATCTGATGCCGGAGATGGAGACCAAACCGGTCAACAAATATCTGCCGCCGCGGCCTAAAGCACGGCCTGACGTTCAGCCTATCAAAGCAACCTCCGCACCGAAGGCCGAAGGTGGTCTTCTCGGTTGGATCGACCGAGCACTGGAGGCACTCTAATGCATCCCGCAATATCCGTTATCTTTTTCACCGTCACGTCGGGCGCCGGGTTTGGTTTGATTTTTCTGCTCGGTCTCGGCGTTCCCATGCCGGAAGGCCCAACGGCGGCGTTTCTCGCGTCGGCGCTTGCCATTGGTTTGTCCGTTGCGGGACTTGTCTCTTCCACATTCCACCTTGGACATGCGGAGCGTGCGTGGCGTGCTTTCTCACAATGGCAGTCATCATGGCTGTCGCGCGAGGGCGTTTTGTCGGTGATCACGCTTTCTCTCTTTGGTCTTTACGCGCTGATTTGGCTGATGACCGGCGAGCGCAATGGTCTCCTCGGCTTTGTTTCGGCGGCTTTTGCAGCGCTGACAATCTACGCGACGGCGATGATTTACGCGCAACTGAAGACAGTTCCGGCGTGGCACACATGGCTAACGCCGCTTTGCTATCTGGGCTTTGGCGTGTCGTCGGGCTTTTTGCTGGCGCTTTCCTTTGGAGAGATGGATCGCAACTTTGCAGTCATGGCGTTGCTTATCAATGCCGGGTTCTGGTTTGTAAAAGACCGCTGGTGGCGCAGGCTTGATAGCGTCGGTTTTTCTGAGACCGGCTCCGATGTTGGGACCGCAACGGGTCTGGGTAAAATCGGTAAGGTGAAGTTGCTGGAAAAGCCCCATTCGGGTGAGAACTATCTGACAAAAGAGATGGTGCATCAGATTGGCCGCAAACACGCTGAGAAGCTGCGGCTCATCGCAAAGTTTGCGGGTGGTCTCGTGCCCGCGTTGGTTCTGATTGCGATCATCTTGTTCGGCGCACCGGGCTATATCGCCGTTGTCGGCTTTTTCTCGATCATGGTCGGGCTTTTCGCCGAACGCTGGCTTTTCTTTGCTGAAGCTAAGCACGCAGTGTCGCTCTACTACTGAGTAAGGTCGAAAAGCACTTCGTTGCGGCGTAAGAAGCCGGGCGTAAACGGGTCGTTGTAATAGGCGTAGATCGGCTCGCCCGTGATCGACCAGCTTTTGCCTGACAACCATTCCCGAAGGGCCGCCTCCTTTTCCGCGATCAGATCATCGGTCGCAACGCCGCTGAAGCGGATGGCGGCTCGGGTCATGCCCGGAATTTCCCTCAAGCTGACATCCGCATTTCCGGGCGTGGGCAAATCATCGAGTGCATATTCATCCGGCATGATGAACTGAATTGACCAGCTGCCGGCATCGCGCTGTTGGGTGACAGGCGCGGTCATGGCGATCTTCTCGCCTGAGCGGTTCCGCGCAAAGATGTAGCGGGCGAGTGGACTGAAGCCCGCGTTCACGGCCTCCCACCTTTTGCCTTGGGTGATGACCTCCGCGACCCGCAGCGACGGGTAGGACCGCACCTCGATCGCGCCATCCTTGTTGGTGATGCTATAGTCGGGCGTTGCCACGCTCGCCGTCATGAACCACCAAAGCGCGCCGAGGATGACGGCGAAGACGGGAATGCCGATTGCCAGGAAAAGGACCACTTTTTTCACCACATGCTCTTCGATGATGTTTTGGATGTGACGCAGGAGGTAGTGCCGTGGTGATCCCGGTCAATTGCCGCTCCGCCGTTGCAATATGCGGCATTTTGGTGAAAGTTCGACACCGATGTTGCGACCAGGGGAAAGTGGTCATGAATTGTGTTTTCGTCCAGTTGCGGTGCGTTCCGGGGCAAACCTATAAGGTCGCCGATAAGATCTATGACCGGGAAATCGTGTCCGAACTTTATTCCACCAGCGGTGATTTCGACCTTCTCATGAAGATCTACATTCCTGACGAGGAAGACATTGGGAAGTTCATAAACGACAATGTACTCGATATTGAGGGTATATCGCGGTCGCGGACCACTCTCACCTTCAAAGCGTTTTGAGCGAGACGGGTTTTCCCCAGACACATCTTCCAGCTTAACCAAAGTGTCATGCTGTGCGATCACGGTGAGGCTCCATGATTCGCACAAGTTAAGGACATTCCCATGCAAGCGGTCGTATTCGACGTCGGACGTGTCCTCATCGAGTGGGACGTCTATCACCTTTATCGCAAACTCTTAGCGGACGACGGCGCGATCAAGGCGTTTCTGGATGAGGTCGATTTCTTCGCGTGGAACCTGGAGTGTGACCGTGGGACGTCGTTTGCCGACGCCGTCTCGGATCTGACCGCGCGCTTCCCACACCATAAGGCGTTGATTGAAGCCTTCGATGCACGTTGGCCTGAGACGGTGCCCGGTCCGATTGAGGGGACGGTGGCGATTTTGAAAACGCTGAAGGACAACGGCGTGCCGCTTTATGCGATCACGAATTTCTCTTCTGAAAAGTGGCGCTTGACGCGGGACCGGTTCGATTTTCTCGCCACCTCCTTCATCGATGTTGTGGTCTCTGGTGATGAAAAGATGATCAAGCCGGATGCGGAGATTTTTGAGCTTTTTCTCGGGCGTAACAGTTTGCGAGCGGGCGACTGCCTTTTCATTGATGATTCCACCGCCAATGTGGCAGGTGCGAAAGCCGTTGGTCTCGATGCGCTCATGTTCAAAGATCCCACGAGCCTCGCTTCAGAGTTGGTGGAGCGTGGTCTCCTAAGTCGCCATGCGGCCGAGTGACTGCCATGCGTTATGCCGTTTACTTCACCCCGCCAAAAGACGATCCGCTCGCCCAAGCGGCGTCACGCTGGCTCGGGTTCGATGCATTCTCCAATCAGGAGATTGCCTGGAGTGATGCCATTCCCCTTCCATTTGACGTTTGGGAGAAGAACACGAAGACGCCCCGTCGCTACGGTTTTCACGGTACGCTGAAGGCGCCGTTTCGTCTCGTCGATGGTGCGTCAGAGGAGGCACTGTGCGAGGCCATCGAACGGTTCTGCGAGGCGCGGCCCGCATTTGATCTGCCGCCATTTGAGCTGTCCCGCCTCGGGCCATTCTTCGCTTTGACGCCAACGCTGCCGGAGAAGGCGCTGAACGATCTCGCAACAACCGTTGTGAAGGCATTTGAGCCGTTTCGTGCGCCGTTGACAGAGGCAGAGATTGCAAAACGCAATCCGGACAGGTTGAGCGAACGACAGCGCGGATATCTTCAGGAATGGGGTTACCCGCATATTTTCGATGATTTCCGGTTTCATATGACCCTCACAGGGCCTGTTGAAGACAATGATGTGACGATTGTCGAAGAAGCGTTACAAAAGTGGTTTACTCCGGTTCTCCACAAACCGGTTCGCGTGGTTGCGTTGACACTTTTTTGCGAGCCTGAACCGGGAGTGCCCTTCCATATCGTGTGTCAAATCCCATTTGGCGCATAGAGCCCGGCTCAACCTTGGCTAACACGTGACAAAGGATCTTTCCGAAATGAGCGCTGAGACCGTTTTTTCCAATGCGCGCGTGGTTCTCGAAGATCGGATTATCGACGGCAGCGTCGTGATTAATGACGGTATGATCGTAGATATTGACGAGGGCGTTTCGTCGGTCGGCGATGATTTTGATGGCGACTATCTCCTGCCCGGGCTGATCGAACTTCACACCGATCACATCGAAGGGCACTACGCGCCGCGCCCGCGCGTTAAATGGAATCCGCACGCTGCCGTGCTCGCCCATGACGCACAGATCGCAGCATCCGGTATCACAACCGTTTTCGATGCGCTGCGTCTCGGCATGGATGAACAGGCGACTGAGGAAGCAAACCACATGCGGCTTCTCGCCGATGCCATTGACGAGGGTTTGAAGCGGGATCGTCTGCGTGCAGATCATTTCATCCACCTTCGCTGTGAGGTGTCGGCCAGCGACTGTGTCGATGCGTTCAGGCAGTTCGAGAACGATGAACGCGTGAAACTCGCATCTCTCATGGATCATTCGCCGGGACAGCGTCAGTTCGCCAACCCTGAAGCCTATCGCGTCTATTACCAAGGCAAGACGGGCATGAGCGATGAGGCCTTTGAAGCGTTCTCAAAGGCGCGTATCGAGGCGTCTGAGAAATATTCGAATGCCCATAGGGTGGCCATCGCCGAGGCCTGCCACGAGCGGGGCATTGTGCTCGCGAGCCATGATGATGCCACCATCGATCACGTCAATGAAGCGCTTGAGCAGGGTATTCGCGTCGCCGAGTTTCCGACGACCGAGGAAGCGGCCAAGGCATCCCATGACGGTGGGCTTGCCGTTTTGATGGGTGCGCCGAATGTCGTGCGCGGCGGCTCCCATTCGGGCAATGTGGCCGCCCAGAGGCTCGCCGAGAAGGGCCATCTCGACATTCTGTCCTCTGACTACATTCCGTTCAGTCTCATTCAGGCGGTGTTCCACCTTTGCTCGAAGAATGATGAACTG
Source organism: Pseudomonadota bacterium (assembly GCA_039818625.1). GTDB lineage: Bacteria > Pseudomonadota > Alphaproteobacteria > Rhizobiales > JACESI01 > JBCBTO01. Next base: position 8,315 of record JBCBTO010000004.1, on the reverse strand, counting down.
GCCCTCACCGACACCGTGAAAATGGTGAGCGCCAATCCTGCGAAGGCAGTCAGTCTTGATGATCGCGGGTCCATCGATGTTGGAAAACGCGCTGATCTCATCCGCGTGCGGGTCGATGACGATGCGATCCCCGTGATCCGTTCGGTCTGGCGACAAGGTTCGCGGGTTTTGTGACCATGGGACACGAGGGGCCTTTATTCGCCATTGTCGGCCCCAGCGGTTCGGGGAAAGACACGCTGATCCGCTGGATCAAAGAGCGTTTGCGGGGACATGACGATGTGCTCTTCGTGCGCCGTTTGATCACCCGTGCGGCGGACGATGAGAATGAGGACCACGAGGCCGTCAGCCTGAAGGCTTTCGAGGAAGGCGTGAAGGATGGCCGTTTCGTCGTTCATTGGCACGCCCATGGTCTTTTTTACGCGCTGCCGGAAAGTGCCCGCGCCCACGTGAAAGGCGGTGGTATCGCTATCGCCAATGGCTCACGCGCCGCACTTCCCGAGTTTCGCAAGCGATTTCAGAATCTGCACGTCCTTCATGTGATGGTGGATGATGAGACCTTGGCCACCCGGCTTGCCGCGCGCGGTCGTGAGTCGTCGGCTGAGATCAAAAGCCGTCTCGCGCGGTCGAAGATCGTGCCTGACCTCGGTCCGGGTGTGATCGATATCGATAATTCGGGACCCGTTGAAAGGGCCGGTCAGCGTGTGCTGGATCTGATCGAAAAAGCGCGGCGTCACGAACCGGTCTGAGCGAGTGCTGTCAAAGCATCCTCAAAGAATGTTTGTTCACCGAAATTGCCGGACTTGAGTGCGACGGCAATTGTCGCACCATCGAGCTTTGCGAAGGTCCAGGGTACGCCGGGCGCGATCTCCGGCCCGATGTCCACTTTTCGAATGCCCAACCGTTGAACGACGGCGCCGGAGGTTTCACCGCCCGCGACCACAAAACGTCGCGCGCCCAACGTTTTGGCATGGTTGGCAAGTTCTGAAAGGGCGTGCTCGACGACGGCACCCGCCTTCTCCCGACCAAGCGCGTCTTGCGCTTTTTGAACTTCTTCCGGTTCAGCGGTTGCGTAGATCAGCTTTGCGCGCTCTACAGGCTGTTCTTCGAGCCAGTTTTTCGCATTGGCCAGCGCGGCCCCATTGGTCGCGAGGGTCAGCGGCTCGAGTTTAAAGGCGGGATGTTGTTCCTTGTAGATTTCGACCTGCTTTCGGGTCATGGCCGAGCAAGAGCCGCTCAGGATGATCGGTGCGTCCGCCGTTTCCTGGTGGGATGAGGCCATCGGGTCGAATGTTATGTGGCCGTCCGCGCGGTAAAGGTCTGGTAAAGGGGCTGCGATCGCGCTCCCGCCTGTGAGAAACGGCATGTCCCGGCAGGCTTTGGCAAGTGTCGTCAGATGCGCATCGTCGATGGCATCCGTCACGACATGAACCACACCGGCATCCGCAAGCGCGGCCATTTGATTGACGACGACCTCCGCACCGTCCCTCACATATCGATGGCCGACGAGCCCGACACTTTGCGTCACCTGCGGGGTGAGCAGGCGCATGAGATTTGAATCGCGCATCGGGGTCAGGGGGTGGTCGCGCATGGGGCTGTCGGAGAGGAGTTCGTCACCGACATAAAGATAGCCGTTATAGATCGAGCGGCCATTTTGTGGGAACGCGGGACAGTAGATCGTCTGGGTCGCGCCTATTTCTGTCATGAGGGCTTCCGACACGGGGCCGATGTTGCCTTTGTCGGTTGAATCGAAGGTCGAGCAGTATTTCCAGAAGAAACGCTCTGCGCCTTTCGCCTTCAGCCAGCGCAGCGCTTCCCGCGTTTCTCCGACTGCTTCGTCGACTGGTGTCGTGCGGCACTTGAGAGCGACGACCTCGAAGGCACTGAGCGGTGCGTCGTCCGACAGGCCCTCAAGACCGAGGCGCAAGGAGACGGGCGCTCCGCTCCGCGCGAGCATGGCCGCAAGGTCCGTTGCGCCCGTAAAATCATCGGCGATTGCACCGAAAAAGACCTTGTTTTTCATCGTTGTCTCACACCGCGTGTTTGTGAGGCTCAAAGGTTATTGAGCCCGTGTTTGGTGAGCAGTTCAACCAGCATCTGACCTGCCTTGACCCTGTGAGCACGGTGAATTTTCCGTGCTTCGGGCGCATTTTTTTGTCGCAGATGGTTCACCAAAATCTGATGGTCCTTATTGGACTCGGTCGGCTTTACGCGCAAGCTTAAGGTTGCCATGCGCGCGCGATGGACCTGATCGCGGAACTGGCTGACGGTTTTGCGCAGGCGCGTGCTGTCAGAATAGTCGACGAGCAGGCGGTGGAACTCATCATCCGCCTCGGCCCAGGCCTGAAGATCGTCGTGCTGAAGAGCTTCTTCCATTGTGTCGATGCAAACCTGAAGCGCCGACAATTCCGCATCACTTGGGCCGCGCTTTGCGGCGAGTTCTGCGGCCAAAGGCTCAAGTTCGCTCAGAATGTCGTAAATTTCGGACATGTCTTCCGCCGAGACGGGCAGCACGCGCATCCCATGGCGTGGGCGCACCTCGACGAAGCCCTCACGTTCGAGTTGCAACATCGCCTCGCGCACCGGTGTGCGGCTCACACCCAACCGCGCAGCAAGCTCGCTTTCGAGATAAGACGCAGACGGTTTTAACTCATTGTTCATGATGAGGGTCTTCATGGCCCCATAGGCTCGGTTTCTGATGTTGTCCGATGTCATGACCTTGGTCTTCAATGCCCTTTTGTGGCGCTTGTCTGATGGCGGTTTTCAAGGGCGATGCGCCGTCCTTCGTCTGCTGAGCGATAAACGGCATGCTCAATGCGGATGTTCTTCACGTAGTCGGTGGCTTTCGTTTCGAGTGCGTCGTCCTGTAACAGGTGATCGACCACATGGCGCTGGAACAAGAACACGCAATCACCGCCGAAATCCGTGTCGTTCAGATCGTATGGGATGGGCTGTGTGTTGTTTTCCCTGCGTTTGCGGAGGTTGAGGGTGCCGAAGCCGTCCAGAGTTATGGTGGCTTCGCTGCCTTCGACCCAGAACTCGCCCATGGTCAATCGAGGATTATCCGCGGCGTGGTCAAGAGTGCGGTTACCGTCGAAGGTCACGCGCATGTCTTCGCCGAAGGTCAGGATCAGGAGGCCGGAATCCTCGCCCGCGATAATCGGGTTGGTTCGCCAGATATCGGCATAGGCCGCACTCGGTTCGCCAAAAAGATACCGGAACGTATCGATCCAATGGATCCCGGTTTCGTGGATCAGGAACTGTTTCATGTCCCGGAAATAGGGTTGCCTTGCGAGATAGGCATCCTTCCCGCCCCCATCGCCGGGCCTCAATTTGAAATGGGCCTGACGGATGGTGCCGAGCGTCCCCGCCTCAATGAGGTCGGCGATTTTCCGATACCACGGCATGAAGCGGAAGTTTTCATGAACAATCAGGAGCGTGCCGCTGGCGTCTGCGTCCCTGGAAAGGGCCTCAGCTTCAGCGAGGTCTTTGCAGAATGGCTTTTGGCAAATGATCGTTTTTATTTCACCCAGAAGCGGGCGGATGATGGCATCATGGGTCGCTGGCGGGGTTGTGACGTCGAGGAGATCGACTGCGCCTTCTGCCATCAGGGTTATGATGTCGGGAAAGGTTTCTACCTCCGGGTGGAGGTTTGCGAGTTCTGCACGACGCGCCTCGGAGCTTTCGACAATGCCGACGAGGGTTACTTCCGGCAGTCTCGCCCACGCGTTCAAGTGGAACTGACCGAAATACCCGCAGCCCACCATGGCGACCCGCAATGTCATTTGCCAGCTCCGGTTTCCATTGCGGCGTCGATTGCGTGCATCACGTGGCCTGTGAACTCAGTCGTACCCGCTTGTCCACCGAGGTCACGGGTCAGCATGGCTCCCCCCGACTTCAAAACGTCACCGACCGCGCGGTCGATGATGGCCGCCCCTTTTGACAGGCTGTCGTCCTCATGGGTGGCGCCGAGCCAGTCGAGCATCATGGCCGCTGACAAGAACATGGCCGCCGGGTTCGCAAGGCCCTTGCCTGCGATGTCCGGAGCGCTGCCATGGCAGGGTTGGAACACCGCGCAATCGTCCCCGATATCGGCCGAGGGGGCAAGGCCGAGTGTCCCCATGATGCCCGCGCCGAGGTCTGACAAGATGTCGCCGAACATATTTTCCGTCACAGCTACATCGAACTCCCAAGGACGTTGTACCATCCACATGGCGAAGGCATCGACATAGGCCGCATCGGCATCAATGTCGGGGAAGTTTTTCGCGCGTTCTTCGAAAATCTGGCGGAAGAACCAGAACGACCGGAAGACATTGGCTTTGTCGATGCAGGTCACCCGGCCCTTGCGCCCGCGCGTTTTCGCGCGCTGTTCTGCAAGCCGGAAAGAGAAGTCGAACAGCTTCTCGCTCACTTTTCGGGTGATCTTCAGTTTCTCGGTCGCGTATTCGTTGTCGACGATCTCACCGTCGTTCATGTAGGCGAAGAGACCCTCCGTCGATTCACGGATGAGGACGAAATCGATGTCGCTCGCGCGTGGGTCGCCAAGTGGACAGGGTTGTCCCTCGAACACCTTGACCGGGCGCACGCCTGCGTAAAGGTCCAGCTCAAATCGTAACTGAATTTGCGGGGTGATTTCCGTGCCGTCCGCTTTACGGATGTGCGGCAGGCCCATGGCCGACAAAAGCACGGCGTCGGCTTTTCTTGCTCCGTCAATCGACGCCTGGGGCAGTGCTTCACCCGTTTTGGAGTAATGCAGCGCTCCAGCGGGCAGATGAACATAGTCAAACGTAACATCGCCAAGCCCGGCGAGCACCTTGTCGAGAAGTTTCAAGGTCGGGGCCGTGATTTCCGGGCCTATGCCGTCGCCCTCGAACACTGCTATCTCATATCGCTTGTCCGTTGCCATTATTGTTATCGCCTCGCTTTAACTCTCATTGGAATTTGGTCTTGAACTTTTCTTCTTCATTTGACTTGATTTCCCCGTGCCCTGTGGCATAACGAAGATGGACGGATGCGTTAATGTATACGTTATTGCGCTTCTTGCCGCAACATGAAAGTGCTGGTCGCCAAACGGGGATTGGCCAAATGGGAGGAACCTTATGAAAACGCTTTTGAAAGCGGCCGTTGTTTCGGCCAGCATTCTCGGCCTGACGGCAACTGCCGCCGTCGCCGAAAAAGTCAAACTCAACATGCCTTCGACATTCCCGGGCTCATTGATCCAGCTTGGTAAAGCTGGCGTGCGCCTGCAGGATACGGTCAACGCCATTTCCAACGGCGATGTCGAAATCAAATTCTTCGAGCCAAAAGCACTTGTGCCACCGCTTGAAATCTTCGATGCCGTTTCAAACGGCTCCGTTGATGCCGGATGGTCTGTTCCGGGTTACTGGGCGTCTAAAAACTCCGCGCTCAGCCTTTATGCTGCCGTTCCGTTCGGCCCATCCGCCGGCGAATATCTCGCATGGATGTGGTTCGGTGGCGGCCAGGATCAGATGAATGAAATTTACCATCGCGATGGTATTCATTCGCTCGTCTGTGGCGTGATCGCGCCGGAAGCTTCCGGCTGGTTCCGCAAAGAGATCAAGAGTGCAGAAGACCTCAAGGGTCTGAAAATGCGCTTCTTCGGTCTTGGCGCGAAGGTCATGCAGAAGCTTGGTGTTGATACACAGCTCCTCGCCGGTGGTGACATTTACCCAGCGCTTGAGCGCGGAACGATTGACGCGACTGAGTTCTCGATGCCTGCCATCGACCAGAACCTCGGTTTCTTCAACATCGCCAAGCACTACTACTTCCCAGGCTGGCACCAGCAGTCGACCATTCAGGAGCTTTTGATCAACAAAGCAAAATGGGATGGCATGACCGAGCAGCAACGTGCGCTCATCAAGACCGCTTGTGAATCAACGGTTGCTTTCCAGTTCGCTGAAGGGGAAGCCATTCAGGGTAAGGCGCTGACGGAAATGGCCGCCAAGGGCGTGACCATCCACCAGTGGCCGCAAGAGATGCTCGACACGTTTAAAGGTGCTTGGGACGAAGTGGTTAAAGAAGAAGTTGCCGCTAATCCAGACTTCAAGAAGGCTTGGGATAGCCTTTCAGCCTTCCGTGCTGAGTACGTGAAATGGAAAGAGCTTGGATACTTGAAGTAATCCACTCATTCTTTCGATGAGAGTGCCCGGCTTCACAGCCGGGCACTTTATTTTTGTGAAGTTTGACGTCTTTTGCGCGCTTTGCATCTTGAAAATGCGCCGGTCGCGTTGCCATCGCTTTTGATATCTGAAACGTTGGTGAAAAAGTCAGAAGCCTTCAGGCTTCAAGTGGGGAGAAAATCAAAATGAGTGGGTTATTGGGCTTCAGCAGCCTGATCGACAGGGTGCTCGCCATCATCGCCAAAATTGGCGCATGGGCTGGCGCGCTTCTTGTGCTGGTCGTGTGTTATGACGTGGTGACGCGTTATCTCGGTGTGCCGAAATTTTTTGGCGTTAACTCAACACAGCTGCAGGAGTCGGAATATTGGCTGCATTCCTATCTCATCGTGATGCTGGTCGGATACGCCTATATTCGTCAGGCCCATGTGCGCATTGACCTTTTGCGCGATCATTTCAGCCCCCGCGGAAAATATCTGAATGAGTTCATCGGCACGCTCGTCTTTCTGCTTCCCTACTCGGTCCTCGGGCTTTGGCTCTCATGGCCCTATATGGTGACCTCGTTCAACCAGGGTGAGATTTCGAAGTCGCAAATCGGCCTCAGCAATATCTGGCTCCTTAAAGGCGGGCTCGTGGTGCTGTTTTTCCTCATGGGGCTTGCGGCCGTCTCGCAGCTCATCAAGTCCTTTGCAGGTCTCATCGGTCAATTGCCGCCGGAGAAGGTTGCCGAAACGCTCGGAGGTGACCACTGATGGATCTCGCCGAAGCACTCCCTCTTCTCATGTTCGCCGCGCTCGCGGTGCTCCTGTTTTCCGGATACCCGGTCGCCTGGATTCTTGGCGGTATCGGCCTTGCCTTCGGGTTCATCGGTATTGCGATGGAGGAATTCCTCCTCGTTCAGTTCCGTTCGCTGCCAAGCCGCATTTTTGGCGGTATCATGGAAAGTCTGATCCTCACAGCTATTCCCATGTTCATCTTCATGGGCACGATGCTTGAAAAATCGGGCATTGCGCGAGATTTGCTCAATTGTCTTCAGGTTCTGCTCCGGCGGGTGCCGGGTGGGCTTGCGCTCGCGGTGACGCTGATGGGCACCATTCTGGCGGCCACCACCGGGATCATCGGTGCGTCTGTCATTATGATGAGCCTGCTCGCTTTGCCCGTTATGGTGAAGCGCGATTACAACCCGTCGCTTGCTACGGGCACCATTGCGGCGTCCGGTACGCTCGGCATTCTCATTCCGCCATCAATCATGCTTGTGATCATGGCGGATCTTTTAAGCCGGTCGGTTGGCCATCTTTTCATGGCCGCTGTGTTCCCGGGTTTGATCCTGGCTGGACTTTACTCGGCCTATATCATGATCCGGTGTTCGATCAACAAGGAGCTTGCACCGCCCCTGCCGTCCGATATCGGGCCGCAAACGTCGCTCGGCGTATTCGGCATGGTTATGCGGTCGTTCATCCCACCGGTGATTTTGATCACGCTGGTGCTCGGCTCGATCCTCGGCGGCTTCGCAACGCCGACGGAGGCCGCTGGTGTTGGTGCCATGGGTGCCATTCTGCTCGGCTTCATCAATCTCGTGATCCTGCCGTCAGTGGGTGTGATGGAAATGCAGTTTGAAGGCGCATCCAAACTCGGTGACGAAGAAGAGATGCACAAGGCTAAGGGTTTCTTCGGCCATCTGGCGCATTTCGGCCGCGTGCTCAGCGATGTGGTCGAACGTGCAGCGCTCACCAATGCCATGATCTTCGGCATTTTCATCGGCGCGACGCTGTTCTCCTTCGTGTTCCGGTCGCTCGGCGGTGATGAACTTGTCCTCGATCTCGTCGATGCGACGGGCCTTGGATCGTGGGGCCTTCTGTTCCTCATCATGGGCATCGTGTTCATTCTCGGCTTCTTCTTTGACTGGATCGAAATCACACTGATCGTGCTTCCGGTGTTCGCGCCTATCATCGCTCAGCTTGATTTCGGCGATCACGTTGACAAGTTCGAGGTGACATATTGGTTTGCCATTCTGCTGGCGGTGAACCTTCAGACATCGTTCCTGACGCCGCCCTTTGGATTTGCGCTGTTCTATCTGAAGGCGGTGGCCCCCTCGTCGATCTGCAGGGCCGCGTGGCGGGCATCAACACCTCCATCTTCAGTCAGTCCGGCGGCAGCGAGGGGATCGGCTTCGCGGCGCCG
>JBCBTO010000003.1:0-22120 GCA_039818625.1 Pseudomonadota bacterium | reverse complement strand
GCAATTGCCTTGGCCGAGATCATCTCATCTATCACATAAGCGCGGTCAGTCATCGCGGCCCCCTTGATCTTTGGCGCGCAACATACGACATGACGCGCCATTGTCACCTTCTAATGCCGGATTGCCATGCCTATCCACTCGGAAACTCGTCACCTGCCTTATACGGCTCAGCAGATGTATGATCTGGTTGCTGACGTGGCGAGCTATCCCAAGTTCCTGCCTTGGTGTGCCGCCGCACGTATCCGCCGGACTTATTCGGCTGGCGAGGCCGAGGTGATGGAGGCTGATCTGGTGATTTCGTTCAAGGTGTTGGTGGCACGTCGGTCACCGTTCCATTTGCTGAGGTTATTCCAGCGCTTGAGAAGGGCGTGGTTGACTGCGGCATCACCGGCACGATGTCCGCCTATAAAGCGAAGTGGCACCAGGTCGCGACCCATGCTTACACGCTCCGCGTCGGCTGGGGCCTCGCATTCGGTGCCATGAACCTCGACAAGTGGAACAAGCTTTCTGACGCGCAAAAGGCGACACTTGAAAAGGAGATCGCGGCCTTAACCGACAGCATGTGGGCTGAGACCGCAACAGAAGACGAGATTGCAATTTCCTGCATTACTGGCGGCAAATGCGACATAGGCGAGCCTGGCGCAATGAAGCTTGTGGAGCCGACCGCTGAAGATCTCGCAGCACGGGATAAAATCGCCAATGCGGTCATTCTGGCACGCTGGGCGAAACGCTGTGGTGAAGAATGCGCGGCGAACTGGAACAAGACCGTCGGCACCATCCTCAACCTTGAAGCAAAAGCAAAATAAGTCTCCCAAATGAAGACTTGGGGCAGCCTGATGCTGCCCCTTTTTTATTGAAAACCATGACCAAGCTCCTCATCCTTTCGGAAAAGTTCAGTCGTGTCCTCGTGTGGATCGGCGGAACATTGATTATCCTGTCGGCACTTCTGGTGACCGTTGAAGTCATCCTGCGCAAGCTCTTCAACATCAGCCTCGGTGGCGCGGATGAATTGTCCGGTTATGCCTTTGGTATTGCGACCACATTCGGCTTTGCCCACGCCTTGTTTCAGCGGGCGCATATTCGTGTGGACGCGGCGTATAACCTCTTTCCCGCGTGGCTGAAGCTGATAGCCGATTTCATCGGCATCATCCTTCTCGCTGGCTTCACGGGCATCGTCACGGTGATGGCTTGGCAGCTTGTCGGCGACACAATCACGCACAATTCCCATTCCATCACGCCAATGCGGACCCCACTGACCTATCCGCAGGTGCCGTGGCTCTTTGGCTGGGTCTACTTTCTGTTCTGTTCGGTCTTGCTCATCCTTGCCGCTTTTCTTGCACTTCTTCAACGAGACGTGAGGCGCGCCGAGAACTTGATCGGCGCCAAAACACTTGACGAGCAAGTGGAAGAGGAAACGGTCTGATGGTCGTCAAACCACTCCTCATACTGGTCGCCCTCATCGCCTTTGCCGTACCAATTGCAGCTTCATTGGGCTGGCTCGGCCTCACGCTTCAATTTCTGGACAGCCCCATGCCGCTCCATCGGGCGCTGGGCGATATGGTCTGGCAGACGGGGACCGATTTCCTGTTGGTCGCCATCCCGATGTTCGTGCTCCTTGGCGAAATCCTGTTGCGAGCAGGCATCACCGAGAAAATGTATGAAGGCATTGTCAAATGGCTCGGTTGGTTGCCCGGCGGTTTGATGCATTCCAACGTGGGATCGTCAGCGCTGTTTGCGGCAACCTCCGGCTCATCCGTCGCGACGGCTGCCACAATCGGAACCATTGCCATCCCCCAGATCGAAAAGCGCGGCTACAATGAGCCTTTGTTTCTCGGCACGATTGCGGCAGGCGGCACGTTGGGCATTTTGATCCCGCCCTCCATTAACCTCATCCTATACGGCTTGCTCACGGATACATCCGTGCCAGAGCTCTACCTGGCGGGCTTCATCCCGGGTTTCCTTCTGGCGCTTCTCTTCATGGTGACGGTGGTCATCATGTGTAAGCTTCGCGCCGGTTGGGGAGGGGAAACCGTCAACGCCAATTGGCAAGATCGCTTCGGGGCACTGCTAGCATTGGTTCCACCGGTTGGTATTTTTCTGGTTGTGGTCGGTTCCATCTACGCCGGGATCGCCACGCCAACAGAAGCGGCATCGCTGGGCGTTGTGGCAGCCATGATTCTCGCGGCGTTCAATGGCAAACTGACGATCTCGATGTTGAGGTTGGCCATTGAGGGAACCATGCGAACAACGGCGATGATCATGTTGATCATCTTGGCCGCAGTGTTCTTGAACTTTGTTTTGTCCGTCACAGGCCTCACCCAATCGCTCGCGGATTTCGTGACAGGGCTTGGCCTTTCACCGTTCCAAACTCTTCTGATGATTGTGGCCCTTCTCATCTTCCTCGGTTGCTTCATGGAGACCCTTTCCATGCTCCTGGTTACCGCACCTTTGATTACCCCGATCGTGGTGGGACTTGGATATGACGCCGTCTGGTTCGGCATCTTGCTGATGGTGTTGCTTGAAACAGCACTGATCACGCCACCAATCGGGATCAATCTTTATGTCGTGCAGGCTGTACGCGGCAAAGGTGAGATGCTGGATGTGATGAAGGGTGCAATACCGTTTGTGATGACCATGTTCGCCATGGTGGCCTTACTCTTGGCCTTTCCACAAATTGCTCTGTGGCTTCCGTCGCTCGTATATGGATGACGGCTTGCCCACTCGTTGAGAAACATTGAAAACTGATGACAAGATCACGCCGGTTACCGTCGGCGAATGAAGGAGACTTGTGCCATGTGGCAGTTTTGGATTGATCGTGGTGGCACCTTCACCGATATCGTTGCACGCACCCCGGACGGTGGGTTGAGAACACACAAACTTCTTTCAGAAAACCCGGAAGTCTATGAAGATGCCGCCGTGCAGGGGGTGCGGGAATTGATGGGGCTTTCCGCAGAAGAGCCGCTCCCACCGCATAGCATAGAAGCCGTAAAAATGGGGACAACCGTTGCAACCAACGCGCTTTTGGAGCGCAAGGGCGATCCCACTGTACTCCTGATTACCGAAGGCTTCGCTGACCTGTTGCGCATTGGTTACCAGAACCGCCCCAGACTTTTCGACCTCAAGATTGAACTGCCAGAACTGCTCTATTGCGATGTCAAAGAGGTGGCAGAGCGGCTTGCTTCGGACGGCAAAGTCATCAGGCCGATTGACCTCGACGCGGTAAGATCGAACCTTGAAGCTGCCTATGCGAGCGGTCTGCGTAGCGTGGCAATTGCCTACATGCACGCGTATCTCAATCCTGAACATGAGATTGCGACGGCCAAGATCGCGAAAGACGTCGGCTTCACCCAAGTTTCCACCAGCCACGAAACATCGAAACTCATTAAGCTGATCGGGCGAGGGGATACGACTGTTGTGGACGCATATCTCTCTCCGATCCTAAGGCGCTACATTGATCAGGTCGCCAACGCTCTTGATGTCAAAGGCGGGGCCTGTGAGCGCATCTTCTTCATGCAATCGAATGGCGGGCTGACCGACGCGCACCTTTTTCAGGGCAAGGACTCAATCCTATCAGGTCCAGCCGGCGGCGTAGTCGGCATGGTGAAAACGGCTGAACAGGCCGGTTTTGATAAGTTGATCGGCTTCGACATGGGCGGCACGTCCACGGATGTTTGCCACTTTGCGGGAGATTATGAGCGGTCGTTTGAGACCGAAGTGGCGGGGGTTCGCATGCGAGCACCCATGATGAACATCCACACGGTTGCTGCTGGCGGCGGCTCGATCCTGACGTTTCGGGATGGGCGCTACCAGGTCGGGCCAGAAAGTGCCGGGGCAGATCCGGGCCCCGCCTGTTACAGGCGCGGTGGGCCATTGACCGTGACTGACTGCAATGTCCTTCTTGGCAAGCTCAACGCTGATCATTTCCCAGCCGTCTTTGGCCCGAGAGCGAATGAAAAGCTGGATGCAGAGGTCGTGCGAGAGAAGTTCGTCAGTCTTGCAGCTGAGATCGCTTTAGAAACCGGAAACCCGGCCTTGTCGCCTGAAGAAACCGCGGAAGGCTTTCTGAGGATTGCCGTTGAGAACATGGCAAACGCCATCAAGAAAATCTCCGTTCAGCGCGGCTATGACGTCACACAATACACCCTCAATTGTTTCGGTGGCGCGGGTGGCCAACATGCCTGTCTAATCGCAGATACACTCGGCATGAAGCGCGTGTTCATTCATCCCCTCGCAGGTGTCCTCTCAGCTTATGGCATGGGGCTTGCCGATATTCGGGCATTGAAAGAAGAACAGTTTGAAGCACCGATTCAAGATGTTGAGGGTGCGAACAAAGCACTCATGGCACTGGAAGCTCTTGCGCGATCCGATGTTCTTAAACAGGGCATTGCGGACGCCGATATTGCCGTGAACAAGACCGCTCATCTCAAGTATGCGGGGTCCCATCAATCGCTTGAGGTTCCGTTCGGCACGGTCGGTTCAATGACAGAGGCGTTTAATGAGGCGCATCACGCCAGATTCGGCTTCTCATCACCACAACGCAAACTGATTTTTGACATGGTCAGTACCGAAGCCATCGGTCGCAACGCTGATATTTCCGACACCGCAAAGGAGGATCAAAAGACAGACGGTGGGGCGATTATCTCGGTGCCCATGTTCTTAAACGGACATGTGAAGGATGTGGAACTTCACGACCGCGCAGCGCTTATCGTCGGGCAAACAATCCGCGGTCCGGCGGTGATTATTGAGCCGACCGGGACGAACATCATTGAGCCTGGATGGCAAAGCACGATGGATCGGTTCGGCAACCTCATTCTAGAGCGTTTTGAGCCCGTCGAACGCGGCGCGGCGGTGGGGACTGAGGCGGACCCGATCATGCTCGAAGTCTTCAATAATCTTTTCATGTCCATCGCCGACCAAATGGGGGCAACACTTGCCAACACGGCTTACTCGGTGAACATCAAAGAGAGGCTGGATTTTTCCTGCGCGCTCTTTGACAGCAGCGGCGGCCTCGTTGCCAATGCCCCCCACGTTCCCGTCCATTTGGGGTCCATGAGCGACAGCGTACGCACGATTGCGAGGCTCAATGCCGGTCAAATGAGGCCCGGCGACAGCTACATGCTCAACAACCCTTACAACGGCGGAACCCATCTGCCGGACGTAACGTTCATCACCCCGGTTTTTGATAAACAAGGCAAGTCGATCCTCTTTTATGTCGGCTCCAGAGGTCATCACGCAGATATCGGCGGACGCACACCGGGATCAGCACCACCGGACAGCAGCCATATCGAAGAAGAAGGCATCGTCATCGATAACTTCAAACTCGTCGACGGCGGCATCTTGAAGGAAAAAGAGACCCGTTCACTGCTTTCTTCCGGCAGATACCCGTGCCGAAATGTGGATGAAAACATGGCCGATCTGGAAGCGCAGATCGCCGCGAACGCGACTGGCATTCAAGAAGTGCACCGCATGATCGATACATTCGGAATTGATGTAGTGCTCGCCTATATGGGGCATGTTCAGGCGAACGCAGAAGAGTCTGTGAGGCACGTGATCGGCACTTTGAAAAATGGCGCCTTCACCTATCCGTTTGATGAAGGCCTGCAAATCAAAGTGGCAATTGACGTGGATCAGGAAGCGCGAGAGGCCATAATCGATTTCACGGGCACGTCGGAGCAGCACAGCGGAAATTACAATGCCCCCAGCGCGGTATGCAGCGCGGTTGTGCTCTATGTCTTCAGGCTTTTAACCGGCAAAGACATACCGCTCAATGAGGGCTGTCTGAAACCACTCAAAATCATTGCGCCGGAAGGCTCAATGATCAATCCGAAATATCCCGCTGCGGTCATTTCGGGCAATACGGAGGTCAGTCAGTCCATCTGCGATTGCTTGCTTGGCGCTCTCGACGTCATCGCCGGATCCCAAGGCACTATGAACAATTTCGTTTGGGGCAATGATCGTTTTCAAAACTATGAAACGATCGCGGGTGGATCGGGCGCTGGACGTGGTTTCGACGGCACAAATGCCGTTCAGGTCCATATGACCAACACGCGCATGACGGACCCGGAGGTTCTGGAAAAGCGGTTTCCAGTACGCGTGGAAAAATTCGCCATTCGATCAGGCTCTGGCGGATGTGGCAAATGGCGCGGGGGGGAAGGCATTATCCGCCAAATCCGCTTTCATGAGCCCGTGACGGTGACAACGCTGTCTTGCCACAGGATTACACAACCACATGGGATGGCTGGCGGAGGTGCAGGGGCCGTGGGTGAAAACTGGGTCGTTCGCGGGGATGGACATCGCATCAAGCTCAAAGGGAACGATGAGTTTGACCTCAATGCTGGCGATGTTTTCGAGATGCTCACACCGGGCGGTGGCGGCTTTGGCTCCGCCAAATAACGAAGCAGATGTTCGTTGCACGATGGCGCGCTTCTCTTATCTGCCAGTCCATTTCGATAAGAAACTTATCAAGCTTTCTTCTGGCGTAACGATTCCCCGGCGTCGGTCATTTGCCGCTGTTCGCGACGATCGACGTCAAGACTGAAAACATCCGGGCGGGGAGAGTGACCGACAACGTCAAATTTGTATTTGTCCGCTTAGAGACCCAAACTTTCTCGTCTAAAACATAATGTCGTTCCATCGGATTCCCGTCAGCTTGTGTGAGTTTTGATGGAAGAACTGCACCTCAAACGCGATCCGGCGGGAAACGCGTGACTGCGTAACCAATTGTTTTTGCTAGAAGTTATGGTGAGCTCGCAGGGGTTCGAACCCTGGACCTACTGATTAAAAGTCAGTTGCTCTACCAGCTGAGCTACGAGCTCTCACCATGGGCGAGCGGTATAGAATGTGCGTGGAAGGGGGTCAATAGGCTTTTTAGAAAACGGCAATCCGTCGCGCCACAAGGTCACCATGCCGGTCCACTCGCAAATATGTTAGCATTTGTGCCTTGAAGTAGCGTGAGAGCGATGTTTTATCCAACGCGTAAAAGCTTGCGTGCGAAGAGTACGCCAGCATGACGATCAAGGGGTAGCAAGACATGGATATCACGCTGTTTGGGGCGTTGATTGGTGGGATAATTTCCTTTGTCTCACCGTGTGTGCTGCCATTGGTGCCGCCTTATCTTTGCTACATGGCAGGTGTGTCGCTCGACCAGTTGACCGGTGACAAACAGTCTGAGCGGTCGCAAGCTTACATCCTCTTTGTCGCGCTCTTCTTCGTGCTCGGCTTCACCACCGTTTTCGTAGCCCTTGGAACAGGGGCATCCGTCGTCGGACATTTTCTGAGAACCCACCAGACCCTGCTCGGGCAGGTGGCCGGTGTTTTCATCATTCTGATGGGCCTGCATTTCCTTGGCCTGCTGCGGTTCAACTTTCTTTACAAGGAAGCGCGGGCCGATATGGGGCAGACCCGCTCCGGCCCGCTTGGATCTTATGTGATGGGTCTCGCCTTCGCCTTCGGCTGGACACCGTGTATCGGACCGGTGCTCGCCACCATTCTGGCTGTCGCAGG
This sequence comes from Pseudomonadota bacterium, assembly GCA_039818625.1. Classification (GTDB taxonomy): domain Bacteria; phylum Pseudomonadota; class Alphaproteobacteria; order Rhizobiales; family JACESI01; genus JBCBTO01. The sequence goes on along the minus strand of JBCBTO010000003.1, from coordinate 14,617 downwards.
CGCCGAGGCGAGTGCGGCACGGGGCGCGCTCCTTCTCGGCGTTTATTCCCTCGGGATTGGCGTTCCTTTCATGTTGGCCGCCTTTTTCGCAAAGCCCTTCATGGCCTTCATGGTGCGGTTTCGCCGCCATCTCGGATCAGTCGAGCGCACAATGGGAGGGTTGCTCGTCGCGAGCGGTCTCTTGTTCGTCACGGGATCAATCACATGGTTTGCAAACGTGCTGATTGAAGCATTTCCGGCCCTTGCAACCATTGGATAAGCGCCCTTGAGAAAGGCCGACTTTGGGTTAATCCGGAAACAAAGTGGTTTTGCAGAAGTTTTCTGACCGACGCAGGATCACACATGTTCTGATCGCATCCGCCGCATCGGGGTAGGGACCGGCCACGACTCGCGTTTCTTTCGCCGACCCGTCGGCTTTTAAAAACTTCGCCTGCAACCGTTGCAAAAGCACTGGCTGTTCATTCTTCAGCCCTGACCAAAGGCTTTCCGCGCCCTGCGATGAAGCTGCAACGCCGAGATCTATGGCAAACTGGGAGCGCGTCGGGGCGATGGCTGATGTCACCGTCGTGTCAACATCAGCTAAACGAGCATCGCTTTGCGTTGTGCGGGTTTTTGCGACAAAGGACTGACCTTCCCCTGGTCGTTGATCCTTTTTGGATGCGGTCGCTTCAGTCGACAAACTTAGGGAGCTTGGTTGCGTGGAGGGCGCTGTTGATGGCACGCGCCGCGTCTGAACGCTGCGAACATTAAGGCCGTCGCGCGTTGCTGGCGTGCTTGCTTCGGACACCGATTTTCGCGCAAGGGGTGCGTCAGGCAGGATGATGTCCGGCGGGCGCGTCGTCGCGGTATCGTCAGTAACCGCGTCTTCAAGGCGCGCTTCCAAAAACTTGGCGTGATCTTTGATCGAGCGCAGGGCAGTGTCGAGTTCAACGACCCGCTTCATCAAAAGGGTCTGTTCTTTGCGCAGGCGTTGAATCACACGGATCGTATCATTGAGGCGGTTGGTCTGACCACCCACCGCGTTCAGCGTCGCTGTGCGATGGCGCCGCGCCGCCTCTTGCAAGCTTGCGGTCGTGGACAGATCAATCCCATTGGAGGCAAAGGCTGCGCGAGCCTCCCAGTCTGCGTTGTAATAGGAAAATCCGGCCAGGGCTATCGCTGCCGTTGAAGCCGCGATCCAAAAGGCAAAGACGGCAAAGGTCGAAAAGGCGCTTGTGCGCTGGTCGTCGAAACTCCGCCGCTCGTGCTGGACAACCTTTTGTGTGATCGACCGTCTGGCCATGCCCGCCACCCATCAATTGTTAAAGATATGATGCTAATTTTATCTTTAAGAGATTCGCGCCAAAGCGGTGAATGGCGCTCTGACGACGAGGTTGTTATGTCCCAGTCTTTTCTTGCGGTGGTGCTTGCAGCGGGTGAGGGCACCCGGATGCGGTCCACCTTGCCGAAAGTACTCCACGAGGTCGGCGGCCTTCCCATGGTGGGACACGTTCTGCATGCCGTGCGGGATGCGGGATGCGAACGGATCGCTCTGGTGGTCGGCAATGCCGCTGAGAAAGTCGCAGGTTTTGCGGAAAGGCTTGACATGGGCACCGAAGCTTACGTTCAAACCGAACGGCTCGGCACCGCTCATGCGGTTTTGGCGGCGCGCGAAGCGATTGCAGCCACCAACGGGCATATCATAATCGGCTATGGCGACACCCCACTTGTGACACCAGCGCTCTTTGCATCAATTGTTGCAAGTCTCGAAGACGGCGCAGATGTATCAGTGCTCGGTTTTGAAACCAAAGAGCCGACCGGGTACGGTCGTTTGCTCATGCAAAGCGATCAGCTCATTGCCATCCGCGAGGAAAAAGATGCGAGTGACGAGGAGCGCGCTGTCACGTTCTGTAACAGCGGCATCATGGGGCTCAATGCGTCGCACGCGCTCGACCTGTTGGATGCCATCGGCAATGACAACGTCAAAGGCGAGTATTATCTCACCGACGCGGTGGAAATTGCCCGATCTCGCGGTCTTGACGTTCGCGCGGTTTCGGGGCGTGAGGAAGATACACTCGGCGTCAACAACCGGGCAGAACTCAGCCATGCGGAAATGATCTTTCAGGAGCGCAAGCGCGTCGCGTTCATGATGGATGGCGTCACCTTGCGTGATCCTGGGACAACCTATTTCAGCTTCGACACCGAAATTGGAGCCGACTGCATCATTGAGCCAAACTGCTTTTTTGCCCCAGGTGTCCGTCTGTCAGACAACGTCTTGATAAAGGCGAACAGTTACCTCGAAGGCGATCTGAAAAAAGGGCAAGTCGTCGATGTTGCGTCCGGCGCAGTGATCGGTCCGTTTGCACGGCTGCGACCCGGTGCCGATATCGGCGAGGGGGCCAAGGTCGGCAATTTCTGTGAGGTCAAGAACGCAAAAATTGCGAAGGGTGCGAAAATCAACCACCTGACTTATATAGGCGATGCGGATGTTGGCGAAAAAGCGAACATCGGTGCGGGCACCATCACGTGCAATTACGATGGGTTTTCGAAATATAAGACCATCATCGGCGCCAGTGCCTTTGTCGGAACCAATTCATCCCTTGTGGCACCCGTCACCATCGAAGAGGGCGCTTACATTGGCTCCGGGAGCGTTATCACCAAGGATGTATCATCCGACGCCCTTGCTGTCGGACGCGGTCGACAAGTCGAAAAAGCGGGCTGGGCGAAGGCTTTTCGGGAAAAAAACGAGAAATAAAACCCGGTTTCCCGCAAGGACTCGATTAATTCCGCAAGATCGGCAACTGTTCTGATGCTGGGGCGGTAATGATTCGTCACAAGCTTTGATTTCTGGTGCGGTAAGACCGGCGGTAGACATATCGAGATATGTCCGGTGGTTGGGGATTGAATTAAATGTGCGGCATTGTTGGAATTTTGGGCAAACAGCCCGTGGCACCCCTTTTGGTGGATGCGCTGAAAAGACTTGAATATCGCGGCTATGATTCCGCAGGTGTTGCAACGCTGGAAGACGGGACGCTGGATCGCTGCCGGGCGGAAGGCAAGCTTGTCAATCTGGAAGCCGCTTTGTCCGATCAACCACTCGCAGGTCTCAGCGGTATCGGACACACGCGCTGGGCAACCCACGGCGCACCAAGTGTTGAAAACGCGCACCCGCATAAAAGCAGCCGGGTGGCCGTCGTTCACAATGGAATTATTGAGAATTTCCGCGAGCTTCGGCGTGAACTTCGGGGCAAGGGATATAGCTTCGATTCTCAGACTGACACGGAAGTTGTCGCCCATCTTGTGAATGCCAGTCTGGACGCTGGCGAGACCCCGGTAACGGCGGTCCGCCTCGCGCTCAAAAAGCTTGACGGGGCGTTTTCGCTCGCCTTTTTGTTCGATGGCGAAGAAGATCTTTTGATCTGCGCCAGGCGCGGCAGCCCGCTTGCCATCGGCCATGGGAAGGGTGAAAACTTCATTGGCTCCGATGCCATCGCCCTTTCACCCTTCACGAATTCAGTGACGTATCTACAAGATGGTGACTGGGCCGTCATCACGCGGGATTCCATCGAAATCTTCGATGAGAATGACCGGTCTGTCGAGAGGGCGAAGCAGCAGACAATTGCTGTCGCGCGTATGGCGGAAAAAGGCAATCACCGCCACTTCATGCAAAAAGAGATTTACGAGCAAGGCGACGTGATAGCCCACACGCTCAATCACTATCTCGACCTTGATGCTGGTGAAGTTCGCCTGACGGAAGAATTGCCTTTCAACTTCAAGGATGTCGGCCGGCTCTACATCTCGGCGTGCGGCACGGCCTATTATGCCGGGCTCGTCGCCAAATACTGGTTTGAGAACATCGCGCGCCTGCCTGTGGAAATCGACGTGGCATCGGAATTCCGCTATCGCGAGATGCCGCTCGATGAGGACGGCGTCGCCCTCTTCATCTCGCAGTCCGGAGAGACGGCAGACACACTCGCGTCGCTTCGCTATTGCAAGGAGAACGGCCTTCCGATCGCCGCCATCGTGAATGTTCAGGAATCAACGATTGCGCGTGAAAGCAACGTGGTGTTTCCAACGCTCGCTGGCCCTGAGATCGGTGTCGCCTCCACCAAAGCTTTCACCTGCCAGCTTGCAGCTCTGTGCTCGCTGGTGATCGCAGCCGCCGTTCAGCGTGGACAGCTTGAAAAAGACGAGGAGCGCGATCTCATTCACATTCTGGACGATGTGCCGTCTTACATCGAACAGGCGCTTCAAATGGAAAAAGAAATCGATCAGCTTACCAAAGAGCTCTCGAAAGCATCCGACGTACTCTATCTGGGGCGCAGCACGAACTTCGCGCTCGCCATGGAAGGCGCGCTGAAGCTCAAGGAAATCTCCTATATCCACGCGGAAGGATACGCTGCGGGCGAATTGAAGCACGGTCCCATCGCGCTCATCGACGAGAATATGCCAGTGATCGTCATCGCACCGTTTGACAATGTGTTTGAAAAGACTGTGTCAAACATGCAGGAGGTCGCAGCACGGGGCGGCAAAATCGTGCTCATCACGGATCGGAAAGGACGGGATCAAGCCGCCATCGACGCGGTTGAAACGATTTTGATGCCGGAAATGCCATCGATCATCACGCCCATTGTCTACTCCATACCCATTCAGCTCTTGGCGTATCACACGGCGGTTTTCATGGGTACAGATGTGGACCAACCCCGCAATCTGGCGAAATCTGTCACTGTTGAATGATAGAATTGCTTAACTGCTTGAAAATTGCGCAATTGCAATGATTGCCCAATTGCCTATCTTCACTCAAAGTGGAGTGCACACTTGCATGCAACATTTTAGGCAGAGGTGGTCAAGCTGGGTAAGAACAAAAATCGTCGTTCGGCCGACAGATTGAGCGTACATCAAAACGCGAGTGCCATAACGCGTCTTAGAAACTATTTCCTGACGGGTCTGGTGATCGCAGCTCCGATAAGCATTACGATTTATCTTACGTGGACATTCATTTCCTATGTGGATGAGACGGTCAAGCCGCTTATCCCGGCAGCCTATAATCCGGACACGTATCTGCCGTTTTCTGTGCCGGGTGTCGGCCTCCTTGCCGCGATTTTTACGCTGACAATGTTGGGCTTCGTGACGGCCAACTATCTGGGTCGCAGCATCATCGCCGCAGGCGAACGCATGCTCAACCGGATGCCGCTCATCCGAAACCTCTATTCAGCCTTGAAGCAGATTTTCGAAACGGTCCTCTCGCAGCAGCAAAAGAGTTTCCAAAGGGCCGGCCTCATTCAGTATCCACGCGAAGGGCTCTACGCCGTCGTCTTCATCTCGACGGACACGCAGGGCGAGGTGAAGGCCAAGCTGAGTGAGGACGAAGAGCCGGTAACAAGTGTGTTTTTACCGACCACGCCAAACCCGACTTCGGGTTTTCTGTTGTTTGTCAAAGAGGCGGACATCATCCCGCTTGCCATGTCGGTGGAAGATGCGGCGAAACTCGTCATCTCCGCAGGTCTCGTCACGCCGGATTACCAGTCGGAGCTCAAGGCGCTCGCTGACGAGAACAAGCCGATTGCAGCCGAATAGGGATCACCCAGCCGCGAGCAGTCTGATTGCTTCATCCCGGTCGAATAGGTAAAGAAGCCGCCGCAACGCTTCTCCGCGTTCGCTCGTAAGATCCGGATCTTTCGAAAGATGCAGCCGAGCATCGTCACGCGCCATCGCGAGGAGATCTCCATGATGTTCCAAACGGGCTATTTTGAAGCCCGGCATACCGCTTTGGCGCGTACCAAGAACATCGCCTTCGCCACGCAGTTTCAGGTCTTCTTCTGCAATGATGAAACCATCTTCTGTATCCTTCATCACCTGAAGGCGCGCACGGGAAATCTCGCCGAGAGGCGTCTTGTATAAGAGCACGCAGGTGGATTTTTCCGACCCGCGTCCGACGCGCCCACGCAGTTGGTGAAGCTGTGCCAGTCCGAACCGCTCAGCATGTTCGATGACAATGATCGTCGCGTCAGGCACATCCACCCCGACTTCGATGACCGTGGTTGCGACGAGCAGACGGTGTTCGCCCGTCTGGAAACGGCGCATCGCTTCATCCTTTTCCTGCGGCTGCATTTGTCCGTGGACGAGGCTCACGGTGGGCCCGAGAAGCATTTCAAGCGAGCGGAAGCGTTCCTCCGCCGCCGTCACCGGCAGTTCCTCGTTTTCTTCCACAAGAGGACACACCCAATAAGCTTTCTCGCCGCGCTCAATTGCGCTTTTAATGCGCTGGGCGATCTCATCAAGCCTGTCGAGCGACACCGTACGGGTCTCAATCGGCTGCCGCCCTGCGGGCTTGCCGATCAGTTTGGAGACATCCATGTCACCGAAATAGGTGAGCACAAGCGTGCGCGGGATTGGTGTTGCCGTCATGACGAGGAGATCGGTTGCCTCGCCCTTGGAGGTTAGCGCCAGGCGCTGATGGACCCCGAACCGGTGTTGTTCATCGATGATAACAAAGCCGAGCTTTTGGAAGATGACGCTTTCCTGGAAAAGGGCGTGCGTCCCGATCAGTATATCAACATCGCCACCCGCAAGCGCTTCGAGAAGGTCAGCACGGTGCGCGCCTTTTTCGCGACCAGTGAGGATTTCTGCGCGCAGACCGGCCGCGCGGGCCAGAGGTTCGATTGTCTTGAAATGCTGCCGGGCCAGAATTTCCGTCGGAGCCATAAGCGCAGATTGGAACCCGGCCTCCGCAGCGCGAGCCATGGCGAGAAGACCGACCACGGTTTTACCGGAACCGACATCGCCCTGTAACAAACGCAGCATGCGCTCAGGCGCCGCGAGATCGACTTCGACTTCCTCAAGCGCCGTTGCCTGCCCCCCTGTGAGGGTGAAGGGAAGGGCGTTGATCACCCGTTTCTTGATCTCACCATCACCGGTTTTGACAATGCCGCGTTTCTTTCGCACCCGCGCGCGGGTGAGGGCGAGGGCAAGCTGGCCTGCAAGGAGTTCGTCATAGGAAAGACGCGTATAGGCCAACCCCTTCGGATCGGCAGCTTCGGCATTGGGAGGGCGATGCACAGCTTGAAGCGCCATATGAAAAGCAGGCCAGCCCTCGCGAGCGAGGAGGGATGGGTCAATCCACTCCGGTAGCTTTGGAACGAAATCGAGCGCTTGCCCGATCGCCTTGGTGAAAGTCTTTGGCGAGAGACCCGCCGTCATCGGATAAACGGGCTCAACCAGAGGCAAATCGCGGAATGCCGCCTCGGTCACTATATGATCGGGATGGGTCATCTGCGGCAGGCCGCCGAAGTCTTCGATTTTCCCGCTGATGAAACGAACATCGCCGACCGGCAGGGCACGGAGAAGGTAATCGCCTTTGGAGTGGAAGAAGATCAGCGTCAAAGCGCCTGTCTCGTCGTGGACCGCGACCTTGTAAGGCACACGGGCGTTGCCACGTGGCGGTGGGCGATGTTCGTCAACGGTCACTTCAAGGGTTGCGATCGTACCCGGTAACGCGTTCGCAATGCCCGGACGGTCGCGTCTGTCGATGAGACCGGAGGGCATGTGGAGAAGCATATCGAGCACGCGAGGCTCGAATGTAGGCTTTGCCGAGACAAAGAGCTTCTCCAGCACCTTCATCAGTTTGGGGCCAATCCCGGCGAGCTTGCTGGCCGGTTGAAAAAGCGCGTCAAGATCAGTCGGTCGTCTTGCCATGGCCAAAGTCTGGGTTATCTCAACGAACGTGTGATGCGGTATAGCCTAGTGCGCCGCGAAGCGGTATAGAGCTGCTCCGTCTAACCGTCATCATCGTCTTTCGCAAGACGTCTGGGAAGTTCATGGCAGCATCGAAAACAACCGGTCCGACTTTATCCTCCAGGGATCTTGAACCCCGCCGAAAGAAGCTCCTCTTTCGCGCTTGGCACAGGGGAATAAAGGAAATGGATATCATTCTTGGCACCTTTGCTGACGCCCATCTGCCAACGATGAGCGATGACGATCTCGCCACGTTTGAAAGCTTGATGGACGTTCCAGACCGCGAGTTGTTCAAGTGGATCAGCGGAGAAGCGGAAACACCTCCAAATCACAGGTCCGGTCTGCTCGACCGTATCGTCTCATTCCACGCATCGTGAAAAACAAAAGACCGACATGACGGCAATCAAGGCCCTGTTGGACGGCGGTGAAAACGGCATCATTTCCTCGGTCGCCGACGGCATGGAGCCGCTCGTCCTGGGCGATCTCGTGCGCATGGGACCGCAGGACGGCCTGTCGCTCGTCTATGTCGCGCGCGATGGCAATCGTCTTTCGGCGGTGGAAGACAGTTTGCGGTTCTTTGCACCAGACCTCGATGTCATCACTCTGCCCGCATGGGATTGTCTGCCCTATGATCGGGTCTCACCATCGACGTCCGTCTCCGCCGCCCGGATGGCAGCCCTTGCGCGGCTCAGCGACCTCAAAACTGCCGGCAAACCGGCGATCTTGTTGATGACGGCCAATGCCGCGCTTCAGAAAACTCCGGATGCAACTTTCTTCAAAGACAAGGTTTTGATGGCAAAGCCTGGCAACCGGATCGACATGGACCGGATCACCGGCTGGCTTGAGAACAACGGCTTTGATCGCACACCAACGGTCAGAGAGCGTGGCGAATATGCCATTCGCGGCGGCATCATCGATCTTTATGCTCCGGGCGATGCGAAGCCCCTGCGGCTCGATTTCTTCGGCGATACGCTTGAATCGATCAGGACATTTGACGCGGACACGCAGATTTCGAAGACGCAGGAGAAAAGTTTCGAACTCATCCCGATGAGTGAAATTCAATTGTCTGAAGACACAATCCGGCGGTTCCGCGAATTCTATATCCGAACCTTCGGGGCGACAACGCGCGACGATGCACTTTACCAGGCGATCAGCGAGGGGCGGCGCTTTGCTGGCATGGAACACTGGCTGCCGTTCTTCCACGACGGTCTCAGCGATGTTTTCAGCCTGACGGGCAGTGCCCCGATTGTGCTCGATCATCTCGCAGACGAGGCGATTTCCGCGCGGGATACACAGATCAAGGATCACTACACCGCGCGCGCCAACGCTGTGGAAGAAGCGCTCTCGGCAGACACCGCACCCTATAAGCCCGTGGAACCGGACCTTCTTTACCTCTCACATGAGGCCTTTCAGAGCGTTTTGACGACGCGTCAGACATTGCAGTTCTCCGCCTTTGAGGTCATGGAGACCGACCGGCCGGTGGTGAGTGTCGAGGGCAAGCAAGGACGAACCTTCGTCGCCGAACGCGCCAGCGAAAACGCCAATGTCTTCGAAGCGCTTGCGGGCCATGTCGCAGAACGCCAAAAGCAGGGCCGTCGGGTCGCCGTTGCCTGCTGGTCTGAAGGATCGGCAGAACGCATGGGACAGGTCTTGGCCGACCATGGTCTTAATGACGTCGTTTCGTGCTCCGATTGGACCGCTGTCAGCGGGTTGAAGCAAGGCGATACCGGGCTCATCGTCCTGCCTCTGGAGACGGGCTTTGAGACGCCGGATGTTTGCATCGTCAGCGAACAGGACGTGCTCGGCGACCGGCTGGTGCGCAAATCCAAACGGCGGCGTAAGGATGCCGATTTCATTTCAGAAGTCGCTAGCCTTTCTGAAGGCGATCTCGTCGTCCACATCGACCACGGGATCGGACGATTTGAGGGTTTGCGCTCAATTGAAGCTGTCGGAGCGCCGCATGACTGTCTCGAGATCGTCTATCACGGCGGTGACAGGTTGTTCCTGCCTGTTGAAAACATCGAACTCCTCTCGCGCTACGGATCAAGCCAGGATGAGGCACAGCTCGACCGGCTCGGCGGCACCGCATGGCAAGCGCGCAAGGCGAAGCTGAAAAGGCGGCTGCTCGAGATGGCGGATCAGCTGATTGCCGTTGCCGCAAAACGGGCGCTCAAATCCGCAACCGCACTGCCGGTTCCCGACGGACTATACGGCGAGTTTGCAGCGCGCTTTCCTTACGACGAGACAGAAGATCAGTTGAATGCGATTGATGCCGTTCTCGATGATCTGACATCTGGTCGACCCATGGATCGCCTTGTGTGCGGTGACGTTGGCTTTGGTAAGACAGAGGTGGCACTGCGCGCGGCGTTTGTCGCCGTGATGAATGGGAAGCAGGTTGCCGTGGTCGTGCCGACAACGCTTCTGGCCCGCCAGCATTTCAAGACATTCAAGGATCGCTTTGCGGGTTTGCCTGTTCGTGTCGAGCAGGCGTCAAGGCTCGTTGGCGGCAAAGCCTTGTCTGAAACGAAGAAGGGCATGAAGGAGGGGCATGTCGACATCATTATTGGAACCCATGCGCTTCTTGGAAAAGCGATCGGTTTCAAGGATCTCGGACTTCTCATCATCGATGAAGAGCAACGCTTCGGAGTGAAACACAAGGAGCGGCTGAAGGAATTGAAATCCGACGTCCATGTATTGACGCTTTCGGCAACCCCCATTCCCCGGACTTTGCAACTCGCCTTGACCGGCGTTCGAGAGCTGTCGCTCATTACGACCGCGCCGGTGGACCGTCTTTCCGTGCGGACCTTCGTGTCGCCGTTCGACGGGCTCGTGGTGCGCGAGGCGTTGCTGCGTGAGCGCTACCGGGGCGGACAGTCTTTCTACGTTTGCCCACGGGTAACAGACATTCGCACTGTTCGGGAGTTTCTCGACGAGAAAGTGCCGGAGTTGAAGGTTGCCGTCGCCCACGGGCAGATGGCGCCGAGCGAACTCGAAGACGTCATGACCGCATTTTATGACGGACAGTACGACGTGCTCCTCTCCACGACGATTGTTGAATCTGGCCTCGATGTGCCGAGCGCCAACACGCTGATTGTCCATCGCGCGGATATGTTCGGGCTCGCGCAGCTTTACCAAATCAGAGGTCGGGTGGGGCGGTCGAAAACGCGCGCCTACGCGCTCATGACCGTGCCTGTCAACAAGACGCTGACCAAGGCGGCGGAACGACGGCTCAAAGTGCTACAGTCCCTTGAAAGCCTTGGTGCGGGATTTCAGCTCGCAAGCCACGACCTCGACCTGCGCGGTTCAGGCAATCTCCTGGGCGAAGAGCAATCCGGCCATGTCCGAGAGGTGGGCTTTGAACTTTATCAGCAAATGCTCGAAGAAGCCGTCGCGCAACAGAAGGAAGGGGGCGACGCCGATCTCGACGGCAAATGGTCGCCGCAAATCACGGTCGGCACACCGGTCCTCATCCCGGAGACCTATGTGCCCGATCTCAATCTCCGGCTCTCCCTCTATCGCAGGCTTGCTGATTTGACCGACGCACGCGAGATCGACGGATTTGGCGCAGAACTGATTGACAGGTTCGGCCCGCTTCCAGATGAGGTCGAACATCTTTTGAAGATTGTCTTCATCAAAGGGCTATGCCGCCGGGCAAATGTCGAAAAAGTGGACGCCGGGCCGAAGGGCCTGACCGTGACATTCCGCAACAAAGAGTTTCCAAACCCCGCGGGCCTCGTTCAATATATCGGCGAACAGGGCAAGCTTGCGAAAATCAAGCCGGACCAGCGCCTCGTCATTTTGCGCGACTGGCCCGTTCCGGAAAAACGGCTCAAAGGCAGCGCCGTTGTCCTCAGCCAACTTGCAAAACTCGCCGACGCTGCCTAGCGGTTCAGATCATTCAGCGGCCGTCTTCTCGGCCATGGCCTGCTGAAAAGCCTGCGCGAGCGTTTCGGGCTGTTGCGCGCCCATCACAGCATACTTCTGGTCAATGATGAAACAAGGCACGCCCGTGACACCCATCTGCTGGGCTTGTGCGATCGCCGCCTCGACCTCTTTCTTGTCCGCATCGCCTGAAAGAAGGCGTTCGACCACGTCGCGTTCCATGCCGACTTCTTCAGCCGCGTCGGCAAGGACGGATTTGTCACCGATATCAGCCCCTTCGACGAAGAACAGTTTGAACAACCGTTCGACCAGTGCGTTTTGATGGCCGGTTGATTGCGACCAGTGGATTAAGCGGTGGGCATTCAGGGTGTTGGGAGATTTCTGAATGAGATCAAAGGCGAAGGGAAGCTCTTCCGCTTCCCCAGCCTCTTCGATCTGGGAATAGACCTGACGCGCGCGCTCATCACCACCGAATTTGTTGGACAGATATTCCTGCCGTGACATGCCACCTTCGGGGATGGTTCCATCAAGCTGAAACGGTCGCCAGCGAATTTCCACATTGATGTCGGGTGCGAGTTCAAGCGCCTGTTCCAGACGGCGCTTTCCGATATAGCACCAGGGGCACATGACGTCGGAGACGACGTCCACGGTAAGGGTTTCACTGCTCATAGAAATGGCCTTTTGTTGTGTTCAACGCCCGGGGAGAGTTGGATCGATCCGCGATCAGCCGTCACTGATGCGCTCGAACACGGCATAGACGGTGTCGCCGTCGCGGGCTTCAAAATAGTGTGTGTCCACGTCGACAGTAACCGATTGCGCCTTGAGCGAAAACTGGGTCATCCTCAAAATTGCGTCAATGCGCCCCATCAGGGATGACATGGCAAGGCCCGTGCTGTTGCTGCTCACGATTAAGAACCGGTCGGGCGCGAGATGTGTGGCGAGATCCTCCGCCCTGATAAGCGATGCGATAAGCCGTCCCGCCTGATCCATGATCGTGCGAAAAGACGTATCATCAGCCATGTCTTCATCACGCATGGTGGGTGCAACATCGATGATACCGATGATCACGGTCTGACGGTTGGCTTCAGCGGTTTTGAGAAGACGGTCCAGATGCGCGCTGAAAAATGCATCTGTGGAAAGACCGGTGGCCTCCACCCGCAACGGATCGAACTGCGGCGATGTGAAGGCCTTCAGAAGCTCTTTTCTCACATGATCAGCAGCAATCAGGCTGGTCGCATAAGCGGCAACATCTTCTGCATTTTCGTCAAAGTCGAAAACATCGCACACAAGACTGTCTTCAAACGCACGGCGACGCTCTTCATCCATCTCGTCGGCGAGGATCAAAACAGGCAAATGAAAGTGACGTGGGTTCTGTTTAAGTGTCGTGACATCGTCGAGTGTGAAGTCGCTGAATGTCTTGCTATCGACGATGAGGCAATCAAAAGCATCGTCGCGTAAAAGGTCACAGGCCTCAGTGAAGCTTTTCGCAGCTTTCAAAACTGCGCCGCCCTTAAAGAGTTGAAAGAGCGCGAAATATCGCTCCCCACGCCCGAGGACCAAAAGGCGTTTGGTTGGCTTTTCCATGGCGTCCGGCGGCAATGCTTCGATTGCAACCCCCAAAGACTGGGCGGTATCGAGCCTTCGCATATACTCGGTATGAATGGCGCTGATGCGAAGATGTTGCTTGATTTTGCGCGCGATGGCCGCGGGCGACAGAAGATGATTGAGATGAAGGTCGGCATCAAAAGCACCGAAGGTGCCGTTGTCCCCCAGGATGGCGAGCGTCAGACGACGGGCGAGAGGACTAAGACGCAGTTTCTGCGCAATGGCCTGGCAGGACCGTACGGTTTCGGGATCACTGACATCAAGCATCAGCATATCGGGTAGAAATCCGACATCGGCCATGGACGCCACGTCTCCAGCCTTGGCAATCGTCGTGTGGATGCCGAGGCGCGCTAGGCCAGCGAGCAGCTTGTCCGTTTGGCGATGGCGTACTGCCGTTGTCTCCACGGGCGGTCTAATGACGAGGGCCTGAGCGGCTCTTAACATAGCAATTTTCGTCAGTTCACGGAACGTTTGCAAGGAACCCCATGCAATACGTCATATCTTGCAAAAGCGCTAACCAGCTTTTTTGAGGTCTGAGTCGATGGGTGGAACACCCGAGGGAACTTCCATCGTATCGTCACAGAGCGAGAGAAGCGAACCACGCATCACCACGTCGCCGACACCCCGCGGTATTTCGTCTATTTCTATCAAATGAGCGGGCAGTTTCCATTCGCAGACGCCGGAGCTTGCTAGCTCATCGCGAAACCCTTCAAGAGTGAGCGTTCCCGGTTTCAAAGGCACAACCGCCGCGCCCAGACCGGTGTTTCCCGGAAAATACGCAGCATCCTTGACCGCAGGGTGGGATAGGAAAATCGCATCAATGTCCGAAGTGGCGCAGGATGTGCCATGAACTGTCACCACGTCGCTTAAAAAGCCGAGCGGTGTCACGAATGCCCCGGATGGATCGAGATTTCCAGCAATCTGGGTGCCGATGACCCCGTCGTCTTTGCGTTCGCGAAGGCGCCGCAATGCGCGTTCTTCGCTGTTGCTTGGAAAGAATGCTGTCGGCACGGATGCGCCAACGGCAAGGAGTTCGCCGCCGAAAATCTGTGACTGTGGTTGCGCGCGCAGGGTGTTGGGCGGGCTTTTCACCACGATCACCTGCCGAACCGGTTCCTCCGGAACGCTGTCCAGCACCGGTATTTTGATTTCCGGTGTTTCACCGTCGCTTGCCGATGCAATGGCCACCATTTGATTGAGAACAGTCAGATCGCTGATATCAGCGGTGTCTGGCTTCGAAAATGAAATCACATTGCCCGATTGGTGGGCCGGGCTGTTTTTCCAAACCCTGACAATGGAACTCACACACGCAAGATCATTGAACCCCGCAATATCGTCTTCCAGTTCGCCCGGCAATAACACCCGGTGCGCACCGCGCGCTGACACATCATCCCGCAAGCGCTTGGCGGTGCGATAG
>JBCBTO010000002.1:11426-23592 GCA_039818625.1 Pseudomonadota bacterium | reverse complement strand
CTGCTCTTCCACCATCTTCTGCGAGTTGATCAGGATTTCCGGGCGCAGTTTCACATTGCCCGGTTTGTAAACGCCGTGGACGTTGCCGAAGGAGGCAGCGACCGAAAAGTGACCGATGTCCTTGAGCGCGTCATAGGCCTGCAGCACATCCTCTGGCTGTGTGTAGAGGTGGGCATTATCAGCACCTTCTTCGAGGTCCGCGCCAACACCATCTTCTTCGCCGCCTGTTACACCGAGTTCGATTTCAAGGCTGATGTCAGAGGCTGCCATGCGCTTCAAATAATCGACACACGTGCCAATGTTGTCGTCAATTGCTTCTTCCGACAGGTCGATCATGTGGGACGAGAAGAGCGGTTTTCCGGTCTCTTTCTTCGCCGCTTCGTTGTAGTCCATCATGCCGTCGATCCATGGCAAAAGCTTACGGTTTGCGTGGTCGGTGTGAAGGATGACGGCAACGCCGTAGTCTTCGGCCATCAAATGCACGTGGCGGGCTGCGGAAATCGCGCCTTTCACTTTCATGTCCATGGTGCCGATGGCTGGACCGCCGAAGAAGCCTGCGCCGCCATTCGACATCTGGATGATGATGTCTGACTTCGTTTGAGCTGCGGATTCAAGTGCCGCGTTCAACGTGTTGACGTCGGAAATGTTGACTGCCGGAAGCGCATAGCCGCCGGTTTTGCACGCTTCAACAAGCGCTGCATACTCTTCGCCTGTCGCGACACCCGGTTTAATTTTCGCCATCACCATGCCTCATGTTTTGTTCGATTTGCGAATAAATTCTTCCCTAAAACGGGAACGCCGCCAGTGCTACACTGCACGGGCGGCGGTTCCAAAGACGACTTGTTGCTAGCGTTAATTGCGTGGGATTACCACCCTCATTCGCAGAGTTTGAGGGTTTCGCCTCAGCTTCTTAAAATCTCGACGCCCGGCAGGTCTTTTCCCTCCAGCCATTCGAGGAAAGCGCCGCCCGCTGTCGATACATAGGTGAAGTCATCCGCGGCGCCCGCGTGGTTGAGGGCTGCGACCGTGTCCCCACCTCCTGCGACAGACATGATGTCTCCCGCCTTTGTTCGGGTGGCCGCGTGTTTCGCGGCTGCAACCGTGGCTTCATCGAAAGGTGTCAGTTCGAATGCGCCCAACGGTCCGTTCCAGACTAGCGTGGCGGCGCGGTCCGTTGCTTCTTTCACGCGTGCAACGGCAGCGGGACCTGCGTCCAGGATCATCCCGTCTTCGGGCACGGCATCGGCCTTCACGGTTTCATTTGCCGCATTTGCCGCGAACTCCTTTGCCACGACCACATCATCCGGCAGAATAATTTCGCAGTTTTCTGTCTTTGCGGCCTTCAGGATGCGCAAAGCGGTGTCTTTCAGGTCATGTTCGCACAGGGATTTTCCGACACTCGTGCCCTGAGCCGCCATGAACGTGTTGGCCATGCCACCGCCGATCACCAGCATGTCGACTTTGGAGACAAGGTTTTCCAGAAGATCGATCTTGGAGGAGACCTTCGCGCCGCCGACAACCGCCAAGACCGGGCGCTTGGGCGAGGCGAGGGCGCTTTCGAGCGCTTCGACTTCCGCCTGCATGGTTCGGCCAGCGACCGTTGGAAGGTGTGCTGCAATGCCGACCGTTGACGCATGGGCGCGGTGGGAGGCTGAGAAGGCATCCGCCACGAAGATGTCGCCAAGCTCAGAGAGTTCTTTGGCGAACTCACCGGTGTTCTTCTCCTCGCAGGGGTGAAAACGGGTGTTTTCCAACACAAGTATGTCGCCATTGCCCATGGCGTTGATTGCGTCGATCGCCGGTGCACCGCAGCAATCGGACGCGAAAGCCACGTCTTTGCCGAAAACAGGTCCGCAGGCGCTCGCGACGGGCGCGAGGCTCATCTCCGGAACGACCTTTCCTTTTGGTCTGCCGAAATGGGCGAGCAGGATCGCTTTGCCGCCGTGCTCTGTAATGTGATCGATCGTCGGTTTGACGCGTTCGATACGCGTGGTGTCCGTGACCTTGCCGTCTGCCATTGGCACGTTGATGTCAACGCGGACGAGGCAACGTTTGCCCGCGACATCGATGTCGTCGAGAGTTTTAAAGGGTTTCATGGGTCTTCACGTTCATTCCGGTCAGTTTTTTATGTGCTCAAGCTCCGGAACGTCAATTCGAGACCTGCCGCTTTGATGACCGCCTTGGACCAACGTCCGTTGTTGGCAAATCCGTCATAAGCAAACAAAAGTGCGCCGCCGACCACGGCCATGCGCAACAAACGCGAGAGTGAACTACGCATACCTTTCTCCTTCAGGTTGAGCGTGTCGGTGTTTCTCGCATTGTATTAGAATTTTACAGGTTCTCAGAGTGCTCCGGTCATCTTTCGCTGCGTAAACGGCTGGAAACGCAAATATTGGTTTCCAGTTCTTGCCCTGTTTTCCTGCAATTTGATTCAAATGCGAATGAAAAACAGGATTGCGGTTAAATTCCGCGGTTTTTGGTTTGTCAGGCGTTATGAAAACCCCTTAACAAAGAAAAAAGCCGCTCTCAGAGCGGCTTCCTCTTAGGTCTTAGTGGTGTTTTGCCATGGCGACTGCCGTATCGGACATTCTGTTGGAGAAGCCCCACTCGTTGTCATACCAGGTGAGAATGCGCACAAGATTGCCTTCCAGCACCTTGGTCTGGTCGAGCGCGAAGATCGATGAATGCGCATCGTGGTTGAAGTCCTGGCTGACGAGCGGCTCATCGGTGTAGCCCAGGATGCCTTTTAGTTCGTTGCCGGTCGCCGCGATGATCGCGTCGTTGACTTCTTCTGCAGTGACTTCCTGTTTCGGAACGAATTTGAAATCGACCACGGACACATTCGGCGTCGGGACGCGGATTGCGGAGCCGTCGAGTTTACCCGCGAGTTCCGGCAACACGAGGCCGACGGCTTTTGCAGCACCCGTCGATGTCGGGATCATGGAAACGCCTGCAGCGCGCGCGCGGTAAAGATCCTTGTGCATCGTGTCGAGGGTCGGCTGGTCACCCGTGTAAGAGTGGATCGTCGTCATGTAGCCTTTTTCGATGCCGAATTTTTCCTGCATGACATGCGCAACCGGTGCGAGGCAGTTGGTCGTGCACGATGCGTTGGAGACGATCTTGTCATCCGGGCCGAGCGTATCGTGGTTGACACCATATACGATGGTTTTCACATCGCTGCCGCCCGGTGCTGAGATCAGAACGCTTTTTGAGCCGTTCTCCAAGTGAACAGCAGCCTTTTCCTTGCTTGCGAAAATGCCGGTGCATTCCATTGCAACGTCAACATCGCCCCATGGCAGCTCTTTCGGATCGCGGATCGCGGTTACGCGGATTGGACCTGTGCCGACATCGATCGTGTCGCCGTCGACCTTCACCTCGCCCGGGAATTTGCCATGCACGCTGTCATAGCGCATCAGGTGGGCGTTCGTCTCCACCGGGCCAAGATCGTTGATGGCAACCACTTTGATGTCGGTGCGGCCTGATTCCACAATGGCCCGCAAAACATTCCGACCGATGCGGCCGAAACCGTTAATCGCGACGTTTACTGTCATTCGTTTTCTCCGTCTTATTCACTGTCGTTTTCGCTGTGCGCGGATTTGTTCTGGTTTTCCACCGCAGCGACGATTGCGTCTGTTGTTATGCCAAAATGCTCATAAACCTGTTTGTAAGGGGCGCTTGCGCCGAAGGATGTCATTCCGATGAATGTTCCTTTGGACCCAATGAACCGATCCCAGCCCATGCGCACGGCGGCTTCAACACCAACCCTGATAGTTTCCGACCCGAGTAGGGACGTCTTGTAGTCTTCGTCCTGCGCTTCGAACAGTTCAAAGCACGGGACGGACACCACTCTCGTCGGAATTCCTTTTTTGTCGAGTTCCACTTTGGCTTCGAGGGCGAGTTCCACTTCCGAGCCGGAGGCAAAGATTACGGCGTCTGCGCCGTTTTCAAAGCCCGCCAATGTATAAGCGCCCTTTGCACAGCGGTTTTCTTCGTCAAATTCGGTTCTGGCTGCCGGCAGGCCCTGGCGGGTGAGGGCAAGTGAGCTCGGTGTTCGATCCGCCATCAGTGCGAGTTGCCAGCATTCGACCGTCTCCATGGCGTCGGCAGGGCGGAAGACATTGAGGTTTGGCATGGCGCGGAGCGAGGCCAAATGTTCGACCGGTTGATGGGTTGGACCATCTTCACCAAGGCCGATTGAATCGTGTGTTAGGACGTGGATTGCCCGCACGCCCATGAGAGCGGCGAGGCGGATTGAGGCGCGGCAATAATCGGAAAAGATCAGGAAGCCGCCGCTGTAAGGGATGAGGCCGCCGTGCAAGGCCATGCCGTTCATTGCTGCCGCCATGCCGTGTTCGCGGATGCCGTAGCGCATGTATCGGCCCGAGTAGTCCTCAGCCGTGATGTCGTGCATGTCCGCTGTCAGTGTGTTGTTCGATCCGGTCAGATCCGCTGATCCGCCTACCGTTTCCGGCACTGCTGCATTTATAACCGTGAGTGCCATCTCGGACGCTTTGCGGGTGGCAACTGTCGGTTTTTCCTCGGCCAGTGTGGCCTTATAGGCTGTTATCTCGGAGTTCAGTTTTGCGGGCAGTTCACCAATGCAGCGTCGGTCGAACTCCGCCTTTGTCTCGACATCCATGCCGTCGTGACGCTTTTCCCACTCGATGCGTGCATGGCCTGAACGGAGGCCCGCGATGCGCCAGGCATCGAGGATGTTCTCGGGAATTTCGAAGGGGGCGTGGCTCCAGCCGAGCGCTTTGCGGGTTTCAGCGATCTCATCCGTTCCAAGCGGCGCGCCGTGGGACGATGCTTTGCCGGATTTATTCGGCGAGCCAAAGCCGATCACCGTTTTGCATGCGATGAGGCTTGGTTTGTCCGTTTCGCGTGCCTGTTCGATTGCGCGGGCGACACCTTCGGGATCGTGGCCATCGACGGACTGAACATCCCATCCCGCGGCCTCAAACCGCTTCATCTGATCACCGGACTCCGACAGGGAAATCGGCCCGTCGATGGAAATGCCGTTATCATCGAACAGGACGATCATCTTCGACAGCTGATAATGACCTGCAAGCGAAATCGCCTCGTGACTGATGCCCTCCATCAGGTCGCCGTCAGACGCGATGACGTAGGTGAAATGATCGACGATTTCATCGCCGTATTCAGCATTCAATATACGTTCTGCGAGCGCCATGCCGACGGCGGTCGCGATGCCTTGGCCGAGGGGGCCAGTCGTCGTCTCGATGCCGCTCGCATGGCCATATTCCGGGTGCCCGGCCGTTTTAGCGCCGAGTTGACGGAAATTCTTGATCTCGTCGAGGGTCATGTCCTCGTAGCCGGTAAGATGCAACAATGCGTAAAGCAGCATTGAGCCATGGCCGGCCGATAAGACGAAGCGGTCGCGGTCCGGCCATTTTGGCGCGCGCGGGTCGAACTTCAAAAACTGCGTGAACAGCACGGTTGCCACATCTGCCATGCCCATCGGCATGCCCGGATGTCCGGATTTCGCCTGCTGCACAGCATCCATTGACAAAGCCCTGATGGCGTTTGCCATTTGTTTCATTTTTTCCACGTCAGTCATGAGGAGTATCCAACAAGTCCTTTGTGCTGGTGAGTTGCAGCAAGGATAAAGCGATAGTGGAGCGTGATCCTCTTTGAAAGACGAAGTTGCCGCGAAAGTGCAGCCTGCACGCGCGGCGCATACATAACAGGTCACTTTTGCGAGTCAATTCCCGTTTGATGTCGCGGTCAGAAGTCACCAGTCTTGCGGGGCAGCTTGCAGTTTTCTGTCATTGTGCCGAGGTAATCTTGGGTAAATCAGTTAATTTTGCCGTTGCGTGATTGACCTTGTTAAAGGCAGGTGAATAATCAAAAACTTGATAATTCTTGGCGAAAATGAATGGCGCACGCAGAATGTGTCTGTTTTCAGCCATCTTTTACAAGTGAAATGTTCGATCGGGGCAATAGTCTGCTCGTTGTGGGGTGCGAGCGGCATCATTGCCCGTTGAATAAAGTGGGTAAAATGGAACGCACAGCCAATCGCGGGGAACAGGACGTCCTCAAAGGTGCGCTGAAATCCCTGGTCAATGCGCTCGATGTGCTGGAAGATGCCGTCGATCACCATGTCGATGATTGCAGGAAATTTCACACACTGAATGACGAGATGTCCGATATGATGCTTGATCGATCGAAACTCGCCCAGTCTCTGGATCAATCCGAGGCACGGGCGCAGCGCTTGGAAGAGGCCAACAAAGAGGTCTCCCGTCGATTGGTAACTGCCATGGAATCAATTCGTTCCGTTCTGGAGGCGCGTAAGTAACGCATCTGCGGTCGGTTTAAAGCGCAATTTTTGGGGCGCATTGTGGGAAGGTGACAAACGAAAATGGCACATGTCAGCGTTGTTATTGACGGAAAAACCTTCCGCATGGCGTGTGAAGATGGCCAGGAAGAACATCTTCGCACTTTGGCAGCCAAGCTTGACGAAGCGATGCAGGCTTTGAAAAATGGCTTTGGAGAGATCGGTGACCAGCGGCTTGCTATCATGGCTGGGATCATGATCGCAGATGAATTGGCTGAGGCGAATCGCCAAAAGCGCGGCCTTGAGGCTGAAATCAGTTCGCTCAAGGAAAATCGAAGTGCGCTCGTGGAACGGTATCAGGTGGCGGAAGACACCCTTGCGCGCGCGATTACGGAAACTGCAAGGCGCGTGGAAGGCATCGCAGACAAGCTCAAATCCGCCGGACAACGCCAGCCTCTGCATGAGGAAAAGCCTGCCGCTGAGTGAACCTTGCGAGGGCGCGTCAAACAGCTCGGTGATAAAAGTTCAAAACGCGTTTGGTCTTGCGGACAATCTCACTCTATATATGAAGGAGCTGCGCTTCGCGTTAGGACCATTCAATCCCCGGGGCCTTACCGATCCGAACGGGAGCTGTCACTGCCTTGGCTCGTGGGTCTTGGCATCACGGCGCCCACCTACTTTGTAGGTTCTCGGGATCGATATAAGTCCGACGGTCGTCGCGGCTCTTTTGTCTTACATGCGGCTCGACCGGAGACCGCTCACATGTGAGTTGGTTTTGATTCATGTCGGAAAAACGGGCCGCATCCCCTGCATCCTTCTCCCATGACGCCGCATCGCTTGCTGCGATCAAGGCCGACTTAAGGCACCGTACCCTTACGGCTCGCGACCAACTCCGCGCATCTTATCGGCAGGAGCAGAGCGCGCGCCTTACGGAGTTTGTAGACTGCGTTGGGGGAGCATCGGGCAGGGTGGTTTCCGGGTTCTGGCCGATCCGCAGTGAGATCAGTCCGCTTGGCCTCATGAGTGCGCTTCGTCGGCGGGGAGCACAGTTGTGCCTTCCGGTCGTTGTGGACAAAACCACCATCGTTTTTCGGGCTTTCGACGATGAAGAGGCGTTGGTCGATGCTGGTTTTGGTACCAAGGGGCCGCCGTCCGATGCCGCTGTTGTCGATCCCGACATCATGCTCATTCCGCTCAGCGTTTTTGATGCTTACGGTGGGCGCATCGGCTATGGTGCCGGACATTATGATCGGGCGATCATGCGCCTTCATGAAAAAGGCCGGTCACCCTTAAAAGTGGGCATTGCTTTCGGATTGCAGGAGGTGCCACAGGTGCCGCAGGAAGCGCATGATATCCCGCTTGATCTTGTGATCACCCCCGAAGGCCCCATCTCGCCCGAACCACTGCCATCACCTTGACCGTATGCTGGACGGGTCGCCCCTCAATCAGGAGAGATAGTCAATGCGTCTTTTATTCATTGGGGATGTGGTTGGGCGGTGTGGTCGAACCGCCGTGCGAGAAGAGCTGCCTCAACTGATCGAGCGCTATCATTTGGACTTCGTGATCGTGAATGGCGAGAATGCGGCTGGCGGGTTTGGCATCACCGAAGATATTCACATGGGGCTGTTGAACGCGGGCGCGGATGTCGTCACCACCGGCAACCATGTTTGGGATCAGCGTGAGGCGCTCGAATACTGCGAACGACACGACACGTTAGTACGGCCGGCGAACTATGCACCGGGCGCGCCCGGCAAAGGCGTTGGCGTCTTCACGGCTCGCAACGGGGCGCGCGTGATGGTGATGAATGTGATGGGGCATGTCTTCATGCATCCTACCCTGGAAGATCCGTTTGCTTGCGTGGAGCGCGAGATTTCCGCGTGCCTTTTGGGCGAACATGTGGATGCGATTTTCATCGATTTCCACGCAGAGGCGACGAGCGAGAAAGTCTGCATGGGGCATTTTGCGGACAGTCGTGTGTCCGCCGTCATCGGCACGCACACCCATGTGCCGACCGCCGATTATCAGATTTTAGGGGGCGGGACGGCCTACATGTCCGATGCGGGCATGACGGGCGATTATGACGGGTCGCTTGGGATGATCAAGGATGCGGCGCTCAATCGGTTTTTGACGAAACTGCCCGGCGAGCGCATGGAGGCGGCTGCGGGGCCCGCGACCCTGTGTGGCGTGGCCGTCGAAATAGATGATACATCCGGGCTTGCAACAGCCATTGAGCCCGTGCGCATCGGCCCACGTCTTGCGGGTCACATCCCGAGTTTCTGGACGGCCTGACTTGACCAGCACTGTGAAGACCTCCTAGTGATGGTGGCAGCCTGACGCGGTGTTGGGCAAAGGATATTTTATGTTCACGATTGCGGGTGACCGCTAACGATACCTAGTGCACTAGGAAATCGAAACGCCACTGGACATCAGACTGGCGTTCACTTTGGCGCGTCTCCGTTTTTCTCAAGCTTCATGGACTTTTTTGCGTGATATGCGCCGCGATTTGTCGTGCGACACTCGAAGCCGACACCGATTGAAAGACGATTTTAGCTATGAACATTAGACCAATCTTACGTGAGGATTTATCGCATCTTAAGCGGGTTCTCGAAGAAACAGAATTGTTCCCGTCGACAATGCTTGATGACATGACGCGCAGTTTTCTCGAAGACGAGGGGGCAGAGGATCTCTGGCTCACCTGTGACGTTGATGGACAGGCGGTCGCGCTTGCCTATGCAATTCCAGAACCGATGACCGTTGGCACATGGAACTTGCTTGCGCTTGCCGTTCTTCCTGAACGGCAGGGTGACGGCGTCGGGACCGCGCTTGTCACCCATTTGGAGGTTTTGCTTATCGAGGGTGGTCATCGAATTCTTCTGGTGGAAACATCAGGAGTACCGACGTTTGAAAGGACGAGAGACTTTTATCGACGGCGCGGGTTTGTTGAGACGGCTTGTATCCCTGACTTCTATGCGCAGAATGATGATAAGATCGTCTTTTGGAAAGCGCTTTTGAACTGAACCGGGAGGGGCGGTCGATCGACTGTGAACGGCTGCCCCTGACCTGTTCGTTGCTTTACGAGAGCAACTTGGCTGTGCAAACTGACGTCTGCAAGTGTTCGGGAGGATTGTGCAGGTGTCTCAAAGTGATAGGGCCGATCTTGGAGAGTGGGACTACATCATCGTCGGGGCTGGATCAGCCGGATGTGTGCTCGCCAATCGTCTGAGCGCCGACCCGAAAACCCGTGTTCTCCTTTTGGAGGCTGGGGGAGACGACAATTACCACTGGATCAAGATCCCGGTTGGTTATCTTTACTGCATCGGCAATCCGCGCACCGACTGGCTTTACTCAACCGCGAACGAAGACGGGTTGAATGGCCGCTCGCTTGGTTACCCAAGGGGAAAGGTCATCGGCGGATGCTCGTCGATCAATGGCATGATCTATATGCGTGGGCAGGCGCGGGATTATGACCACTGGCGGCAGCTCGGCAATGTCGGCTGGAGCTGGGACGACGTGCTGCCGTATTTCAAAAAATCGGAAAACCATCACGCGCGCGATGACGCATTTCACGGGCAAGGCGGTGAGGTGCGTGTGGAGAAGCAACGCCTTCACTGGCCCGTTCTTGATGCTGTGCGCGAAGCTGCGACAGAGCTGGATCTTCCGCTTGTCGATGATTTCAATTCCGGAGACAATGAGGGGTCCGGGTACTTTGAGGTGACGCAGCAGCGCGGGCGGCGGTGGAGTGCTTCAGATGCGTTCCTGAAGCCCGTCATGAAGCGGCCAAATCTTCGCGTTGTCACCCATGCTGAGGTCGAGCGGCTGGTTTTTGATGGCAAGCGCGCTGTCGGGCTTGAGCTGAGTGTAAAAGGGACTGCATCTGTCGTTCGAGCCAATGGCGAGGTCCTTCTCGCGGCAGGCGCAATCGGCAGCCCGCGCATCTTGCAAACATCGGGTGTTGGGCCTGGCGATTTGCTGGCTGAATGGGGTGTTCCGGTCGTTTATGAGCTGCCGGGCGTCGGTCAAAACCTTCAAGATCACCTGCAAATTCGAACGGCCTACAAAATCTCCGGCGCTGACACGCTGAATGAGCGCCAGGCCTCTTTGTTTGGTAAAGCGAAAATCGCGTTCGAATATGCGATAAACCGCTCCGGACCGATGGCGATGGCGCCGAGCCAGCTCGGTATTTTTGCAAAGTCCGATCCGAGCTTTGATACCGCGAACATCGAATATCACGTGCAACCGCTGTCGCTTGAGAAGTTCGGCGAGCCGCTTCATGATTTTCCTGCGATTACAGTGTCCGTCTGTAATCTTCGACCGGAAAGTCGCGGTTCGGTTTCGATTGTGAGCGCTGATCCGAGTGTTCCGCCAGATATCCGGCCCAATTATCTTAGCACTGACGCGGACCGGCGGGTGGCTGCCGATTCCATCCGTCACGCCCGCGCATTGATGGCGACACGCCGGATGGCTGCTTTTGCGCCGACGGAGTTCAAGCCTGGGCCTCACATTTCATCCGATGAAGATCTCGCAAAGGCGGCGGGTGATATTGCGACCACGATTTTCCATCCAGTTGGGACAGCGAAGATGGGGCAGGACGAGATGGCCGTCGTGGACGATCAGTTGCGCGTGCGAGGTCTTGATGGTCTGCGCGTCATCGATGCGTCTGTGATGCCGACTATCACGTCTGGCAACACCCATGCGCCCGTGATGATGATTGCGGAAAAGGCGAGCGATATGATTTTGGGACAACTCCGAACGCTTTGATCCATGGTTCGGTCACTTCTCTCACGCCTTCCCCGCGCGCAACGTGACGTTGTCTTCTTTCAGGAGACGGATCGGCGCGTGGTGGCACTCACCATCGACGACAGCCCTGATCCCGAAACCACAAGTGATATCTTGTCGGTGCTGCGATCTCATAAGGCGCCGGCCACCTTCTTCATCACCGGGGATCATGCAAAAGAGGGTTCGGATATCCTCGACTGTATTGCGAAAGATCGGCACGATCTCGGCAATCATCTGATGCGCGATTATGCAGCCATTCGCTTGAGCCGGGACGAGTTCGAGCGGGATTTTCTCGCTTGCGAAGACATTCTGCGACCGTTCGGTCTGCCCAGGTTTTTCCGGCCACCATCTGCCATCTACAGGCGCTCGATGCTCGATTTCGCTGCAAAATGGGGCTATCGCAGCGTTTTGGGCGATGCGTTTCCCATTGATACGCATATCTCGCATCAACCGCTGCGCCGCGCGATCTTGCGGTGGCTCATTAAGCCTGGATCCATCATCGTCCTGCATGACCGGGGTGCTCGTGGCAGGCGGACGACTGAGACACTGTTGTGGCTTTTGCCGTGGCTTGACGGTGAGGGTCTCGAACCCGTAAGCCTTGATCGATTGCTGGATGAGGAAAGGGCGGCGCCGCACGATGTCAAAGGTCAAACACCATCAGATTCGTGGTCTGCTTGAGCCGGTCGCACCGTTTTCGCACGCAACGGAAGCCAGTGGTTTTGTTTTCCTGACAGGCCAGATGCCGACCGATCCAGAGGACCTCAATCGACCCTTGCCAGATGGTATCGAGGCGCAGACAAAGCGCGTGATGGACAATCTTCTGATTGTCCTACGTCACATGCGAAGCGACCTTGCAGATGTGGTGCAGGCTCGCGTTTACCTCACCCATTTTGAACGGGATTACGAGGCGATGAACCGGGTCTATGCGTCCTATTTCAATCCGCGTGCGCTGCCCGCGCGCACTTGCATCGGGGTGACCGGGTTGGCGCTCGGCGCGTTGGTCGAGATTGATCTGGTGGCCTTCCGGCATGTAGATGAAGAGAGGGATTTTGGTGACTGAGGCCGCGTTCGCGGCAAAACGAAAAACACCCGACT
>JBCBTO010000002.1:0-11416 GCA_039818625.1 Pseudomonadota bacterium | reverse complement strand
CCAACGGTTAAACCTTCCCGCAAGAGGCGTCATGGCAGGCCACAGTAAATTCAAGAACATCATGTATCGCAAGGGTGCGCAGGATGCGAAGCGCTCCAAGATGTTCTCCAAACTTTCCAAAGAAATCACCGTTGCTGCCAAGATGGGCGGCCCGGATCCGGATGGAAATCCGCGCCTGAGGCTCGCCGTTCAAAACGCACGCGGTCAGTCGATGCCCAAGGACAATATCGAGCGGGCAATTAAAAAAGCTGAAGGTGGCGACGCGGATACCTATGAAGAAATCCGCTATGAAGGCTATGGGCCTGGGGGTGTTGCCGTCATCGTTGAATGCCTGACGGACAATCGAAACCGGTCGGCGGCCAGCGTGCGCTCGACATTTTCAAAAAACGGCGGAGCACTTGGGGAGACCGGTTCGGTCGGCTTCATGTTCGATCGGGTTGGCGAGATCACCTACACATCTGAGGCAGGTGATGCCGATTCCATCATGGAAGCAGCCATTGAGGCCGGGGCGGATGATGTGGAATCCGATGAGGGCGGGCACATCATCACGTGTGTTTTCGAAGACCTCGGCGATGTATCAAAGGCGCTTGCCGAGACACTTGGGGAAGCGGAAAGTGTCAAACCCATCTGGAAGCCGCAAAACAACACGCCCGTTGATGCCGAGAAGGCCGGTACGCTGATGAAACTCATCTCCACGCTCGAAGATGATGACGATGTCCAGAACGTCTATGCGAATTTCGAGATGGATGATGAGGTGATGGCGAGCCTTGAAGGCTGACCTTTCGGCATAGGTCGGGCTTGCGCCCTGTTGGACGCAAGCGTTTGTTCTGCCGCGTTTGATACGTCGTCTGAGTTCAATGGGACACGCCGACTGCCCGGTGAAGATAGTCTGCATCAGACACTTGCCGGTTTAAGAATTCTGCGACTTCCGCCCGTGAGATTTTCAAAGACAGTTTTCGTTCGCCAGGACCAAAGCCCTCCTTCAAAACGCCTGATACGTCCTCGTCGGTGAACGCACTTGGCCGCACAAGGGTCCAGTTGAGACCGCTTTCGCGCACGAGGTTTTCCTGTTTTTCATGGTCGAGGAAAACGGGGCGCAAGAGCGCGCCGAACATGATCCGTTTCCAGAAAAAATTCAGGTTCGCCCAGCTTTCATGGGCACCAAGGGTTGATTGGCAGATGAGGCGTTCGACACCGTGTTTCTTCATGCCCGCGATGATGTTGCGGGTGCCCTGCGAGCGGATGATGCTCTTGCGGGACATTCCGGAGCCGAGCGTCACGACCACCGCATCATGGCCTTTTACGGCGTTTTCCACTTCTGCGGCGTTGAGAGCGTCGCCTGCGCGCAGGGTAAGGTTCGGGTTTTCGATATCCAGTTTGTCCGGATTGCGGGCAAAGGCGGTGACTTTGTGACCGTCTTTCAAGGCGCGTTTTACAACGAGGCTGCCAACTGAGCCGGTTGCTCCAAAAATGATGATGTTCATGATCTATGACTCCTGACGAGGTGCTGCGGTTTAACTTTACACTATGTAAAGTTGACATGATGTCAAATAGCTATAAGTTGACACGATGTCAAGAAAAGAATCCGATACCAAAAAGAGAATCCTTGAGGCGACCTGGAAGCTCCTTGAAAAGGGTGACGCCGAACGCGTGCGTATGTCC
Source organism: Pseudomonadota bacterium (assembly GCA_039818625.1). Taxonomy (GTDB): domain Bacteria; phylum Pseudomonadota; class Alphaproteobacteria; order Rhizobiales; family JACESI01; genus JBCBTO01. The sequence goes on along the minus strand of JBCBTO010000002.1, from coordinate 9,754 downwards.
GACATCGCAAAAGAAGCGGGCCTCAGCAGGCAGGCGGTCTACCTCCATTTCCCTAAACGGGTTGAGCTTTTGATCGCGACAACGCGTTATCTGGATGACGTCAAGGCGGTCGATAGGCGTCTTGCTGCGAGCCGGGCCGCATCGTCAGGCTTGGAACGTCTCGACGCATTTGTTGCGGCGTGGGGTGGTTACATTCCAGAAATTTACGGTGTTGCGAAGGCACTCATTGCGATGAAAGACACCGATACGGAGGCCGACCTTGCCTGGCGTGATCGGATGCAAGCGGTGCGCGAGGGCTGTGAAGCTGCCGTGCGCGCCCTCAATGCGGATGGGGCTTTGGGGCAGGATTTCTCGCAAGAGGAGGCGACAGATCTCTTGTGGACACTGCTTTCAGTCAGAAACTGGGAGCACCTTCGGCACGATTGCGGGTGGTCGCAGGCTCGATATATCGATCACATGCAGCGCTCTGCGCGACGGGTGTTGACGTGAAATGAGAAACTTAAGCAGCCGAGACGCGGTCAAGGAAGGTATCAATGCGGCCTTTCAGGCTTTCCGCTTCCGTTGCCAGCTTTTCACAGGAAACAAGCATCGCTTCCGCACGGCTGTTGTTCGTTGACACGCGGTCTTTCATGTCAGAGACCCGGTTTGCCACATCCTTTGTGCTGCCGGCTGCCTCTTCGGCGTGGCCTGAGATGCTTTCGATTGCCATTTTCTGTTCTTGGAAAACGGTGATGATCTCATCGGTCTCCGCATCAATTCCGGCGACTGTTTGCGTAACCGACTGGATGGCTGATACCGCCTCGGCGGTCGCGCTTTGGATTTGAGCAATTTGCGCCGAGATGTCTTCCGTCGCTTTTGACGTCTGGTGGGCGAGGGATTTCACCTCAGAGGCAACAACAGCAAAGCCTTTCCCACTTTCACCAGCCCGTGCTGCCTCAATGGTTGCGTTGAGTGCCAGCAGGTTCGTCTGTTCCGCGATGTCGGAGATAAGGTTGATCACATCCCCGATGTTTTGCGCAGAGTTGGCGAGGCCCGCGATGTGGTCGTTTGTCGACCGTGTCTTGTCGTTGCAGACACGGATGATGTCGTTTGTATCCTCAAGGCGCTTGGTTGCCGTTTGAACCGATTGGTTCATTTGTGAGGCGGCCGATGCCACAGAGCGGACATTGTCCGATGCGCTCAGCGATGACGTGTCCGCTTCGCTGATGCTTACCAGAGATTTACCCGTGCCCGCTGAGAGCTGCTCTGCGCTTTCACTCACCAAGCGACCGATTTCATCCACGGATGCGAGGGCTGTCACGATCTCGTCCCGGAACTCGTTGATCATGGCTTCCATTTTGGCCTGGCGTTGATCGCGGGCGGATTGATTGGCGTTTCGCTCCGCCGACAGACGATTTTGTTCGACCGCGGCATTTTGAAAGACTGTCAGAGCGGTGCTCATCTGGCCAATCTCATCGCGGCGCTCGCTCGCCTTTATCTCAATGTCGAGATTTCCCTGGGCGAGTTCATTTGCGATTGTTACCTGGGTCGCGAGGGGCGACAGCAGACGCCGTGTCGCCCAGTACATGAATGCGGCGATCAGGAGAAGACCGACAAGACCGGCGAGCAGCTGTTGAGTGATGATATCACGGCTCGATTTGCCAAGATCCGCCAGGCTTATGGAACCGACCAGTCCGATTTTCTCATCCTGAAAATTCGACAGGAGACCCACCAGCTTATGCTGTGCACCTTCAAATGCGGTCTCGCCTGTTGCTTTGGCTGTTTCGAAGAGGGTTTGTGCAAAAGAGGCAGGCAGAGTTTTTCGGCTGACGATTTCGCCCTCCATACTTATGCGCACCGCATCGCCGTTGTTGCTCAGGATAAAATTGCTCTCCGACGTGCCAAGACCGGTCTTGCCGTTCAAGATTCCACTCAATTCAGCGCCGTCCAACGTGACGATAATCATGCCGCCGTAGTTGTCATTCACGAAAATTGGTGTCGCGAGCGCGACGCCCAGTTTTTCATCCGGCTGGGCGACCAGGCCTGAGAAGAATATGGGAGATTCGAGGAGGCCGATCGCGACAATCTCGCCTGTGCTTTCCCGGTTCGCGACGAAGGTCGCCGCCTTCTGGTAAGCGACAATACTCGCCTGACCTTGAATTTCTGGATCATCGACGTGGGCGGCGAACTCAACGCCCTTTCGGAAGGTGTACACGACGTTGCCGTTCTGATCGATCATAAGGAAATCGTGCATCTTGGCAAAGCGTGTGAATTGCTCGATGAACGGGTGAATTTCCTTGTGATTGTTCGCGTAGTAGAAGCTGTCGCCGGTGACTTCCGTCAGCTGATGGCGTTCATCAATCGCGAAGGGATTGTTCTCCACATATGTTTCGATTAGGCGCGCGCGGACTGTGTCTTTCAACTGGTTCCAACCTGCGCGAAGTCGAACAGCGTGGCGGATCGCTTCTTTGCTGCCGGTGAACACCTTAAGGGCGCCATGGGCTCCTTCGAGCCGCTTATTGAGTGCAATGCTTTTGTTCTCATTGTGTTTGGCAAAGGTGTTGGCTGCTTGATTGACGGAGATGTTAGAAGCCGAGATCGCTGCTGCCGCCAACAAAAACACCGCCAGTGTGACAACTCCCGCCATCACAAGCGTCAAAACTTTAGCCGTAATACTTTTGCGAAACATGCGAGCCTCCACACTTTTGCGTAGTATCACTCAGTGAGACTAAGGGATGGTTAACTGTCTTTTTCCGAAAAGTGGAAGGTTGGAGCGATTGCGCTGGTTGGATTGCGGGCGAGGCGATCTTTTTTGATATTTCGGTGATCGCGTTCTCAATCTGCGTTAGCGTCTTGGGTATGACGGATACGATTCGCATTTTGGGTATTGACCCCGGCCTCAGAAATACGGGTTGGGGTTTGGTCGATGCCAAAGGTAACACCCTGTCTTTTGTGGCGGCGGGAACCATTCGTGCTGTACCGGACGCAGACCTTTCCAACCGGCTTCTTGAAATCTTCAATGCCTTAACGGACGTCATTGGGGAGTGGCAGCCCGATGAAGCTGCGGTTGAGGAGACTTTCGTGAACAAGGACGCGCGCGCGACCTTGAAACTCGGACAGGCCCGAGGGATCGCGCTGGTCGCGCCTGCAATATCCGGGCTGCGGGTGCATGAATATGCACCGAACCAGGTGAAGAAATCGGTGATTGGTGTCGGCCACGGCGACAAGGCACAGGTGAAGTTGATGGTGAATGTGCTCCTTCCCAAGGCGCGCTTTGACAGCGATGATGCGGCGGATGCACTTGCGATCGCGATCTGCCATGCGCACCATCGCCAGACGCTTGCGAGCCAGATGCGCATGGCGGAGGCGGGGCGATGATTGGCAAACTTAAAGGGGTGATCGACTCCTTCGGGGATGACTGGGTGATCGTCGATGTCCAGGGCGTTGGCTATCAGGTCTTTTGCTCGACCAAGACGATGGGCAGTCTCCCGCGCGCGGGTGAAGCTGCGACGCTTTCGATTGAGACCCATGTGCGCGAGACGGAAATCAAACTTTATGGCTTTACGTCCGATTTGGAGCGCGAGTGGTTTCAGCTGCTTCAGAACGTGCAAGGGGTGGGAGCGAAGGTGGCGCTTGCGATTTTAGGGACGCTCGCGCCCGCTGATCTTGCGTCTGCCATTGCGCTTCAGGACAAGGCGATGGTCGCCCGCGCGCCGGGGGTCGGGCCGAAGGTGGCGCAGCGCATTGTGCTTGAATTGAAGAACAAAGCGCCCGCTTTGTCGGGGGATGTTACCGGGACCATTGGACTTCAGCAGGAACTGGGCGAGGGCGTTGCATCCTCTGCCGTTTCCGATGCTGTTTCTGCGCTTACCAATCTTGGCTACAGCGCACAGCAGGCGTCAGGTGCGGTGGCCGCCGCTGTCAAGGACGCGGGCGAGGACGCTAACGCCCAGACGCTGATCCGGCTTGGATTGAAGGAATTGAGTGGGTGATAAATGACGGAGTGTGCTGAGCTAGTAGTTACCTGACAGTTTGCCTGCCTTTCAGGTATGGCCATGCCGCTCCGTTTGCGGGTTAGATGGTGTCACCACAACACCCATCAACTCCACGGAGACAACATGACCACGAAAGACAAAGTAGCACGTCGCAAGCTGTCCTTGCTCGATCTTGCGAAAGATTTGGATAACGTATCGAAGGCCTGCAAGATCATGGGCTATTCGCGCCAGCAGTTTTACGAGATTAGACGCAACTTCCAGACCTATGGGGCAGAGGGTCTCATCGACCGGCTTCCGGGCGCGCGAGGACCTCACCCAAACCGGGTGAGCGAAGAGGTTGAGACCGCCGTTCTCGACCATGCTCTCGCTCATCCCTGTCATGGAGCCTTGCGGGTTGAGCAGGAACTGCGGCTGAAAGGCATCGCCGTTTCATCCGGCGGGGTGCGCGGCGTCTGGCAGCGCCATAATCTGCTGACCAAGCATGAACGACTGTTACGACTGGAAAAGACGACGGCTGAGTGCACAATGGAATTGACGGATGAGCAAATCCGCCTTCTGGAACGCTTCTCACCGGAATTCCGGGAACGCCACATTGAAGCCCCACATACCGGCGCTTTGGTGGCTGTGGACACATTCTTTGTCGGTACCCTCAAGGGCGTCGGCAAGGTCTACCTTCAAAGTGTCATAGACTGCCACTCGCGCTATGCTTGGGGCAGGCTTTACACATCCAAGCTACCGATTACCGCCGTTCATGTCATGAACAACGATGTTCTGCCTACTTTCGAAGAAGCCAAGGCGACAATCGATGTTGTACTATCCGACAATGGGCGAGAGTTCTGCGGTCGGCCTGACAAACACCCTTATGAACTATTCCTGCAGCTTGAGGAAATTGAACACCGCACGACAAAGGTCAAACGCCCACAATCAAACGGCATTGTCGAGCGGCTGCATAGAACGCTGCTCGATGAACACTTTCGGGTGGAGGGACGCAGAACATGGTTTGAGAGCGTGGAAGAAATGCAGGCAGTTCTTGATGAGTATCTGATCTACTACAACACCAAACGCCCGCATCAGGGCCGCAACATGAACGGCAGACCGCCGATGCAGGTGTTCAGGGCTGGATTGCCAAAATCAACAACGAAAAAGGAGAAAACGGAACCCAAAAACCAACGTCAAAAACAAGCCGCCTGACCCAGCAACGGAGCGGAGACTGTCAGGGGATTACCGTTGCAGTACAGCCTATCTCATTGGAGTTTTACCGGCGCTCTTCACAGCGCTTTACCTTTGCTGGCAGTTCACCCGGCGAGAGGGGCTTACCAATATGTCGGCAGCTCTTCTCATCATCGCTGGCTATGTTGGACTGACGGCCATTGCCGGTCTGGTGACATATTTCCTGCTTGGTGCTGATGGCGTCGTCGTGCCGCTTTTCGTTGGAGTTGTTTCAATTATCTCGATCGTGACAAGTCTCATTTTGTGGTTTATTACGCCGTGTGCCCTCATCGGTCCAATGACCAAGGCCGAACTTGAAGTTTGGCGCGAGAAGCAGAATTCCGCATAATTGGAGTGTCCAACCGATAAGACTTTCTGATTTCCCCATCAGCAGAATTCATGGGCGTTTCGATTGACACCAATCAGGTTTTGCGTATTTTCGCGCGACCTGTAACCCAGCGAATCCGTAGAGACATCCGATGTCCCGCCAACACAAACAGCATTTATTTGATCTGCCCTGCCCACGTGGTCAGAACGGCAATGCTGTGAATTTTAAAGTGTTTAAGCGGCTGAGGCGCAGGTAAATTATACATACCATTTGTCCGTATTCAGGCCGCTTCTACCCGAAGCGGCCTTTTTGTTTTGGAGACCAAGATCATGACGATGACCATCAAAACACTCGACGACGTTCTTCCGTGTATCGACCGGGAGGTGGGTGTCTTTTTCAATGAGTTCGACGGCTACAGCGTGATCGACTACGGTTTCGTCAGCAATGATACGTTCAAGAACCCGGTTCACATTGAGTGCCGAGGCTTAAAGTTCGGCGCGGATGGCCGGTTGATCGCGCGTCCGTTCCACAAGTTCTTCAACTCTGGCGAGCGCGTGGACCCGACGACGATTGATTGGTCCCGGCCCTTCGTGGTGCTCGACAAGCTCGACGGATCCATGGTGCACCCGTGCCTGCTCGGTGATGACCTTGTTTTTATGACACGGGCGGGGAAAACGCGACATGCCGATCTGGCTTTGTCCTATGCAGACGATACTATTCTAACGCTGTGCCGCGACATGGTCGCAGCCGGGGTCACCGTAATGTTTGAGTTTACGGCGCCCGAAAACCGGATTGTGATCGCCTATGACAAACCGGCTTTGACGTTGCTGGCAGGCCGGGAAAACGAAAGCGGGCGGTATTTCACACACGCTGAACTTGAGGCATTGGCGGTGAAATATTGTGTTGCGCTCGTGCGTTCATTCCCGAGCGTCGCTGATGTTGCGGGCTTTGTCGATGAGGCGCGGGCGCAGTCAGACATCGAGGGTTATGTAATTGCCTTTGACGATGGCGACCGGGTCAAACTCAAGACGGATTTCTACACTGTGCGTCACCGGGCGCGTAGCGGTTTGAAGTTTGAAAAGCACGTACTGGCTCTTGTTGCTGAAGACGGCGTAGACGATGTTGTGCCTCTTTTGCCGCCGGAACTCTCGGAGCGTCTTCTCGTTTACGCCGATGTCGTGACGACCGGGTTGAACCGGCTTATCAACGAGGTCAGCGATTTCGTGGTTGAGCATAAGGACAAACCGCGTCGGGAATTTGCGCTTCTTGCACAATCGACGCTTGATAAACGCATCCTCAGCGTGGCGTTCGCGATTCTCGACGGCAAAGATGCTAGGAAGGCATTGAAGCGTCACCTGTTGTGGGCGGCGCACCGGGAAAACAGGATTGATGAAATCCGCAGCCTTTACCGGATGACGTGGGATACGCGCGATCTTGACTTCGATGTCGGATAACAAGGAGGGGTCGGGGAGATTTCCCGGCCCTTTTCTTTTGGGCTATGGAGGGGCGGCAAGACGGGGTAAGAAAGCTCTATGACCGATTCAACAGACCCGTCTGGCCAATCAGACCGTTTGATTACGCCTGAGCAGCGGGAAGAGGATGATGCCTCGATCCGCCCTCTCGCGATTGATGACTTCACCGGCCAGAAAGAGGCGCGGGAAAATCTCAAGGTTTTCATCGGAGCGGCCAAAGCGCGGGGCGAGGCGCTCGACCATGTGTTGTTCGTCGGCCCGCCCGGGCTTGGCAAGACGACGCTCGCACAGATCGTAGCGCGCGAACTCGGTGTGAATTTTCGGGCGACCTCCGGCCCGGTTATTGCGAAGTCCGGCGACCTCGCAGCCCTTCTCACCAATCTCGAAGAACGGGATGTGCTTTTTATCGATGAAATTCACCGGCTAAATCCGGCGGTTGAGGAGATTCTCTACCCCGCCATGGAGGATTTTCAGCTCGATCTCATCATCGGAGAGGGGCCGGCGGCGCGGTCTGTGAAAATCGATCTTGCAAAGTTCACGCTTGTTGCGGCGACGACGCGGATCGGCCTTCTGACGACGCCCCTGCGCGACCGGTTCGGCATTCCGATCCGGCTGAATTTCTATACCGTGGAAGAGTTGGAAGGGATCGTGACGCGCGGCGCGCGTATCCACGGGATCGGTATGACGGAAGATGGGGCGCGCGAGGTGGCGCGACGCTCACGCGGCACGCCGAGGATTGCAGGGCGGCTTTTGCGGCGTGTTCGAGACTTTGCGATTGTGGAAGGTGCGGCGTCGATCACCAGAGAGGTTGCCGACCGCGCGCTCAGGCGTCTTGATGTGGATGATCGGGGTCTCGATGCGCTCGATACGCGCTATCTCAACCAAATCGCGCTCAACTTCGGTGGTGGGCCTGTCGGCATTGAGACGATTGCGGCGTCTCTCTCAGAACCGCGTGATGCGATTGAGGAGATCGTTGAGCCTTATCTCATTCAGCAAGGCTTCGTGCAACGCACGCCGCGTGGACGGCTTTTGACGCCGACGGCGTTTTCCCATCTCGGGCTTAAAGTGCCGGACCAAACCGCCCAGCAGATGGGCTTGTTCCAAGACGGTGATGAGTAGCTTCTTCAATGTCTGTCATTGCAAGGCCTGACCTTGCAATCCAAGGATAGTCCGCGACGAGATTTTCTGGGAGAGTTTCTGGATTGCTGGATCACGTCTGGCAATGACGATTGATGAAAAAAAACCCGGCGCAATGGCCGGGCTCTCTTTTAGAGTTGTTCGATTTGCTTAGCGATTGCCGATCCATTTCCAAATCATCGGGAAGAGGAGGGCTGCAAGGGCGATCTTCGCAAGGTCGCCGATCCAAAATGGCAAAAGGCCGAACTGGATTGATTTTTCCCAGCCGATGCCGCCGAACTCACCGAGTGGCAGGAACGGGGCTGCAAGCCATGTCAAGCCAACAGCATAAAGCGCGACGACGCCGATCAGCATCGCAAGAGCCATTGTGAGGACATTACGGTCCCAGCCACGTTCGGCCAGGAACCCTGCGATATAGGCCATAATTGCAAAACCGATCAGGAAGCCGCCGGTCGGACCAACCATGTAGGCGAGGCCTATGCCTTTTTCCGGTGTGCCCGCGAAGACCGGAAGGCCTGCTGCGCCCTCGGCGAGGTAAAGAAGGACTGTTGCAAGGCCAAGGCGTGAGCCAAACGCTGCGCCGATAGCAAGGATCACGAAGACCTGCATCGTCATCGGGACCGGGTAGAATGGGATCTGAATTTTTGCCGAAAGCCAGATTGCGAGCGAACCCAGAACGGCAAGGCCGATATTTTTGACGAGTGATGAGCCGCCGTACGCGCTGGTGAGCGACTGGGCGAGTACGGGAGTTGCTGTTGCCATGGTGAACCTTTTCATCGTCCCTGAAATTCAAGTCGTTTTCTATTAGCGCCAACATGGTGGCGTGTGCAAGGTGTCGGCTCTTGCAATTGTGCATGCCGGATTTGTTTTGGGGTTGGAGATTATTCGTCGGCGGTGAGAACTGCTTCAAAGATCGCCCGGTTACGCCTTATTCGTCAGCTGATTTACCATTTTCTCGCACTCAATGCGCGGCGTATGATCTCAAACATCCTGATCGTTGCTACTATTTGGCAAGGAACGGCCAGTGTTGTTTTTAATGATGATTTTTCCGTCGTTGCAATGGGTGCGCACCATCAGAAAATCAAAACTCCATTCTCCGTTTTTCTTTCGCATTTTGCTCAAAACGGTTGCTTTGCAGTTTGGACCGGAGATCGGAAGCGCAAAATCAGCAGCGCCTGATGTCCCGCTTAAGTTGATAGAGCCTGTCGGAATAAAGCCTTCTTCGATGGGTGAGCCGAGGATTGTGATGACGTCTTTGTTTGATCTCACTTCTTCCATCGTGAGCTTGTAGGCTTCGCTTCCTTTAAATAGGGCGCTCACACTCCAAAGTATCGCTACTGTGAATACGATCATGAAGAACAGGAGGCACCAGCCCGCGATAGCCCAGCCACGCTGTGTCTTTACGAAATGCTCTTCGTCACGCCAAACGCGATTTTTCCATGCCCACTTGCTTCCCTTCGCGCCGAGCACAAAAACCATCACCAAGTTCACAAACGGAACAAACATCAACAGCGCGATGTAGGTGCTGTGGGCAATGCCCCAAATCCAATTTAGCCAAAATGCACCCCAGTTCCATTTGTTGAGGTGTGGTGGAATCGGTGCGTCGGGAGCATCATTTGGATAGGGCACAGAAA
>JBCBTO010000001.1:0-25196 GCA_039818625.1 Pseudomonadota bacterium | reverse complement strand
ACAGCGTCAACAAAATGCGGGCGTTGGTGGATGAGGGTGCGATTGATTTCAAACTTGGGCAGCTGACCGGCCTTACCGGTTCCGATGGTCAGCTGACGTCTGCCATGGCGAAAGGGCCCGATGGCGAGTTTGAAATCAATCGCACCCTCATCCACCAACGCCCGCATTTTGTTGACGCTGTCGGGCGCCCCGCGAAACGCATCACGGCGGTGCATGAGGGTCACGCTTTTGGCAATCGGTTGAAGGTTCAGCGTCCAGTCGAGCGCTGAATCGCCACCGCCAACGATCAGGATATCTTCGTCGCGAAACGCCTCCATCTCGCGGACGGAGTAAAAGACGGACGTGCCCTCAAAGGCATCAATCCCCGGAACCGGCGGACGCTTGGGCTGAAAAGATCCGCCACCGGCCGCGATCACGACGACTTTGGCATCAAACTCTTGTCCCGCATCCGTTTTAATGAAGAAACCGCCGTCCTCGCCCCTGCGGATTTCCTCGACCATTTGATTGAGATGAAATCCGGCGCCAAATGGCTCAATCTGCTCCATCAGATTGTCGACAAGCCCTTGCCCGGTCACCATGGGAAATGCGGGAATGTCGTAAATCGGTTTTTCGGGATAAAGCTCGGCGCATTGGCCTCCTGGCTTGTCCAGGATGTCAATCAATTGGCATTTGATGTCGAGAAGCCCGAGTTCAAACACGGCAAAGAGGCCGACCGGACCAGCACCAATGATGACAGCATCCGTTTCAATCCGGTTTGTCATGATCACTCCCACTCATCTCGCTTCGGTCATCGCGTATACATGGTGCGTCATCTACCTGACAAACGAATAAATGTCGCGAGATCAGGAAGAAATGGTCAATCACATTTCCCAAAGACGTCCTGCGATGGGCAAGAATACCCTCATGCCTGTTGTTCTGGAACATTGACCACGAGACCATCGAGTTCGTCGCTCACGCGAATTTGGCAGGAAAGGCGTGAGTTTGGCCTCACGTCAAAGGCAAAGTCGAGCATGTCCTCTTCCATGGCTTCAACAGTGCCGGTTTTCTCAGACCAACCCTCGTCAACATAAACATGGCAGGTGGCACAGGCGCACGCACCACCGCATTCGGCTTCAATGCCCGGGACATTGTTTTTGATGGCAGCTTCCATGACGGTGCTGCCCCCTTCGGCCTCAACCTCATGTTTGGTGCCGTCGTGGGTGATGAATGTGATTTTTGCCATGTGTCTCGAAATCCGCTCAAACTCTGTCAGGTTTCGAGATAAAGAAACAAACGCCCGTGTCAAGCCGACGCGATTGTCGAGGCTGACAGTGGCGTGTCACGAACGACACCCGGCTGCAGGCGACCTCCAGGCTCCGCTTGAAGATTTTGACTTACTGCGGCTCGTCGAGGATGGAGCGAATGAACATCCGGGTTTCGACAAGCGCTGTTTCGAGACCTTTTACCTCGCCGCCGCAATTGTCTGCAGCTGCCTTTTCAAGCGTCTCCGCCGCATCGGCCACATCCCATGCGCCGATATTGCGCGCCGACCCTTTAATGGTATGGACGGCCGCAAAACGGTCTTCGCGGGAACACGCATTGTGCACGCGATCAAGATAAATGTCTGATTGCGTCAGAAAGAGCCGCAAGACTTCATTCTCAAGCGAACGATTGCCAAGCGTCTGTTTTGCGAGATGGACGAGGTCGATGGGTCGATGATCGACATCGCCCAAGATATCTGTGCGGTTTTGCACAGGAAGCGCAGCCGTGGCCATTTCAAGTACCTTTCGGTTATCTGGTGAAAGCATGGCACCCACCCGCTAACACCGGCTTAACACTGGCGACCCTCAGCCTCCCATTCCGCTGGTCATCTGTTATTTTGGTGATCAGAGCGTAAATGGCCTCTCCCGCGCTCATACACTCCAAAGAAGCGTAAGTGATCGAACATGAACATGGCGTTAACCATAAAAACGATCAATTGGGGGCTTTTGGTTGAGAGAGTTTTCAACCGATTAACAAAAGGTTAATGTGCTTTTCGCGGCAGTCTAGGTGCTAGGTGCTTTTTATGCAGCCGAGCACAGCTATGCGATGCGGGTGAGACATGTTGGCGAAATAGGAAGACTTTCTGCAATTCGACGGAAAGAACCATGCCGATCTTAACCATCGATAGTTGCGTTCGATGACTCAAAAGCAAACTTTTGGTAGACCCGTGAAACTGTTAGGTGGCCTTGCGTCACCACGAGACACATTGTGTAGGGCGTAAAAGAGTATGGCAAAAAAACTCAAAGTCTCCGAGAAGGATCCCGCTCAGGCTGCGATTGATGCTGTTGAAGAAGCCCTGAAAATCGACTTCGGCGGCCCTGCCAATGAGGTGCCGGACACCTTGCATTTCGATCTTGAGAAGCAAGCAACTGAAGACACGACACAAGACGTCAGTGATGGCGACGACCAGCCTCTGGCGAAGGCTGCGAAAAAAGCGCCCGCCAATGATGATCGCAAATCCATCGGCAATATTCTGTTCAGCCTGCAGCGGCGTCCATCCTCGACACCGTTTTGGATCGCGCTCGCGGTCACGGTCATCTGGCTCGGCGGATCGCTCTTTTTGGGCAACCGTTTCTTCGGCGCGAATTTGAACTCGCTTGAGCAGGGATGGTCTTTCTTCAATGAACCATCCACGGTCATTTGGGCCGTCGCTACCGTCGTCCCGATCCTTCTGTTTTTCACGATGGCCGGCTTCTTCTGGCGCGCGCAGGAAATGCGCCTCGCGGCAAATTCCATGTCTGAAGTGGCATTGCGCCTTGCTGAACCCGAAGACATCGCAACCGATTCCGTCGTGACCGTTGGTCAGGCCGTACGCCGTGAAGTGGCTGCGATGGGAGATGGAGTGGAGCGCGTGCTTGCCCGCGCGAGCGAACTTGAAGTCCTCGTCCACAATGAGATGCTGTCGCTTGAGCGCTCCTACTCGGACAATGAACTGCGCATCCGGGGGCTCATTGATGATCTCATCAGCCAGCGCGAGGCCATCGTCAACAATGCGGACCGTCTCAGCACATCGCTGGTCGCAGCCCGCGAAGATCTTGGCCACGATCTCACCCAGTTGAGTGAGAGCGTGACCGTCAATTTGAACGACGCAACCGAACGCATGCGCCACGCAGGTGAGGAAATCAGTCAATCCGTTGGAGTGAACACGGAAAAACTGACATCTGAAATGAACAATGCTGGCGAAAATCTGATCGCCACGCTGACGGACCATGGCGCGGACTTGGTGACCCGCCTCACAAGCACCGGTGCTGACGCTGTTGAACGCCTCTCGCTTGTTGGCAATGACATGCGGACATCACTCGAAGAGGCGAGCCAGACTCTGACCGGAAATCTGGCCGCGACCGGCGCTGAGGTGACTGATACGATCTCGTCCCAGGGCAATCAGGTCGCCACCAACCTCGCCAAGGTTGGAAACGCCTTGCGCGATGCGTTGACCGAGCGCTCGCACGCGATTACGGAAACATTGTCCCTTACCGGCAGCGAGATCACACAGAACTTGACGGCGCAGGGATCGGTCCTGACCGAAACGCTCCAGACCACGGGCTCTTCGATCACGGACGCTATTGTCACCCAGGGTGATCAAATCACATCCAACCTGACGACCCAAGGCACCGCCCTCACCGACCGTCTCCAACATGCCGGAACATCGCTAACTGACGCGATCCAGACCACCGGCTCGACCCTGACGGAAACCTTGAGCTCGACCGGCATCACGCTGACGGATACGATCCACGCGACCGGCACGTCCTTGACCGAGGAATTAAAGGCAACGGGCGGCTCGCTTATGGAGAACCTCCAGGCGACTGGAACCAACCTTTCAGACACGCTCCAAACGACCGGCTCCTCCCTCACTGACGAGCTTCGGGGCACGGGCACAGCGCTGACGTCCGAGTTGCAAGGCATGGGAGCGTCCCTCACTGGCGAACTCAGCACTATGAGTTCAAGCCTCACAGATGAATTGCGCGTCACCGGTTCATCGATCACCGACGCACTCGCAACACAAGCCGGTGAAATCACCGAGCAAATGAAGACAACGACCAATGCCATGGTGGTTGATCTGTCCCTGCGCGGCACGACCATCACCGACCGCCTCGACGAAGTCGGCACACGCGTCGCAGACAGCATCACGGACAAGGGCACGGCACTTGCCGAAAATCTCTTTGACACCACCAACAAGATTGAAAAACTCGTTACGGAAGATGGCGATGCGCTCGCAGGACGGATTGAAAAATCCGGTCAGGCCGTCGCCGATATTCTGAAAGACCGCGCTGCATCCTTCGTGGGCGACATCGACAATGCCGTCAACCATGTCAACGACACCTTCTCTACGCAAACGATCAACATCGGCGAGAACATTGCCAATGTGGGTGAGAAGGTGGCGCAGGCCCTGTCAATCCGCAACGACAAGCTGAATAAAGCGGTGGCGCAGGCAGGCATCGACCTTATCAAAAACCTCGAAGACAAGACCGATGCGCTGCGCGGTGATATCGATGATCGCCTCATCAAGATCAACAACGTCGTAGGTGAAAAGGGCGACACGCTGACCGAACTGCTCGGCGAGCGGGTCGAAGAAATGGATGCCGTTTTCAAAAAACGCGTTGCAGACATCGACACGACCTTGGAAACCCGGCTTGACGGCGTGACGAAATCCATTGATGAGCGCATGTCTACCGCGGCCGATGGCCTCGCAGCCCGCGCAGATGAAATCTCGGTCAACCTCCAAGACAAGCTGGAAGGCGCATCGAATAACCTGAGTGCGCGCTCGCAAGCGATCTCCGACGAAATCGGCAAACGCGTTGAAACGATCGATGAGGCTCTGGATAGCCGGGCGCGCCAGATCGGCGAGACACTCGTTGAACGCACGAGAGACCTCGCCAACACATTCGCGGCCGGTCAGGAAGAGCTCACCACGTCCATCGACACGAGGTTCAACGTCGTCAACGAGGCGCTCAGCAAACAGTCGGATGATCTGGCTGACAACCTGACGACGCGCCTCACGGGCATGTCGGACCGGCTCGGCGCGCAGTCCGCTGAAATTATGGACGCCTTGTCTGAAAAGACGAAGGAGATCAACGTCTCCCTTGGCACCTCTGTATCCGATGTCGTCGGCCTCCTCGACACCAAAGCGAAGCGCATGGAAGACCTCGTCGAAAACCACATCGTCGATGCGAGCACGCGCCTTGTGAATGACGCGGAAGAGGCCCACCGCAAGATCGCGGAAATCTCGGACAATTCGAGCGCCAACCTCATCATGGCGGCGGATGATGCGGCGAGCACCTTCGCATCGAAAACCCATGAGGCGGGTCAAACTCTCATCCGCGCCCTGACCGGGCTTACAACCGGCATCCGTGCATCGGCCTCCGAGACCGCGCAAACCATCTCCACAAATGCGGAAGAATTGCGCAACACCTTGGAGAGCTCCACGCTCCACATGGAAAAAACGCTCGAAGACCGCGCCCGCAATGTCGACGCCATGTTGAAGTCGAGCACGGCGCTTTCAGAGCAAACGCTGATGGAGCGGGCCTCAAACATCGAAGACATGCTGCGCGATCGCACAGATGCATTGAGCAACCTTTTCAACGCCGATGGCCAAAACATGGTCCAAGCGCTCGAAAAGACGGGCACTCAAGTCACGTCCAGCGTCAACACCACCAGCCGCGCGGTCCTCGACGCTCTGCAGTCCCGAGGCGCCGAGATCACATCAAGCGTCAATGCGACCGGTCAGGCAGTTGTCAACGCCCTGGAAACCAGAACGGCCGACATCGTCTCCGGTGTTGATGCCACGAGCCAGGCTGCGGTCGAGGCCCTGGAGACCAAGGGTGCCGAAATCACGTCAGGCGTCACACGCACCAGCCGCGCAGTCGTCGATGCGATGCAGACCCAGGGAATGCAACTCATTACGTCCATGCGCGACCAAATGGACAGTGCCAACACGCTGATCGAGGAAACCCGTCAACAGCTCGCCAATGAGGTCAACACCGTCCTCGGCCGTTTACACGGAACCAACAGCGACCTGAAGGCCGCCCTTGCCGATGCGGATAAAAATCTCGCAACCATCGAAAGCGGTCTGACGAGCCGGTCCCTGCAATTGCGTGATGCGATCTCACGCAGCGCCGATGAAACCGGCATTGCCAACAACTTCCTGGCGGGTGAAATCGAGAAACTGCGCGAACTCTCCGAGACCACAATCCGCGATACGGGCCTTCTTGCAAATCGATTTGCCGGCCAATCGAATGCCCTCGTCGAAGCGGCCAACATGTTGAACGATGCAGGCCGCACCATCGACACCACGGTGGAAGAGCGCCAAAACATGATCGAGGTCCTCTCTCAAGGCCTTGTCGCCAAGAGCGCAGACATCGAACAGCTCTTGCGGTCTTTCTCGACCATGATGGGCGATACCATCAAACAGACCGAAGAACGCGCGCAATTGATCAGTACCGGCCTAGCCTCGACCGCGCGCCAGGCATCGGAAGATGTGACGAACCGTCTGAACGAATTGCGAGCCGGTGCGAACGCACAGCTGAATGAGGCGGTGGTTGAAGCAACCGAGCGGTTCTCCGAAGCTTCGGAAGAAATGCGCAGGGTGGCTGGGCAGATCCAATCAGATCTTCAGGCGACCCGCAACGAAATCAAGCGCGGCGTGTTCGACCTCCCGGAAGAGACGAAAGAAAGCACCGCCGCCATGCGCCGCCTTGTGAGCGAGCAGGTGCGCGCGCTCAATGACTTGAGCGAAATCGTCAACAAACAACGCGCACGCCCGGCTCCAGCTGCGACTGCACCGGCACCAGCACGAGCCGCCACGGCATTGCAGGAAAGCGCGCCGCGTCGTGCAGCCCAAGCTGCCCCTGTTCAGCCCGCGCCAGTTCAGCCGACACAGGTGCAGGCGGAGGCAGCCCCTGCGGTCGAGCGAAGAACATCGCCACGGCCAGCGAGCAATCCTGCTTATCAGCAAACCGCCCAGGCACCGGCGCGAGCGCCCGTCCAAGCACAGACACCACCAGTTGAAGAGACCCGCGCCCCCGCGCCACAACGCCCAACGCGTCCGGTGCAGCCAACCAACCCTATCCAAAATCTGGATAGTCT
Organism: Pseudomonadota bacterium; assembly: GCA_039818625.1. GTDB lineage: Bacteria > Pseudomonadota > Alphaproteobacteria > Rhizobiales > JACESI01 > JBCBTO01. Next base: position 18,092 of record JBCBTO010000001.1, on the reverse strand, counting down.
GGCGCTGCAGTCGCAGGCGGATCAGGACGAGCCATCGCTCGACATCATCGAAGAAACGGCAAAGCTTGCGGCGGAGGAAAACGACACCTACAGCACCTCCCCTGCCTTCCAGCCCGCGCCTCAGCGCCCGGCCCCAAATCTGCAACGCCGCGAACAACCAGCCATACGTCGTGACAATGGCAATGACGGCGGATGGGTGAAAGACCTGCTGCGGCGAGCCTCAACCGATGAAACAAGCCCGCGCACCGTTGAGGAGCAGCGCTCTCAACCTGTTCAGCGCTCGGCAGAACACATCATTGAATCGCTCTACTCGCTGTCCGTGGATATCGCCCGCATTGTCGACCGCGATGCAGCCGTGGAATTGTGGGAACGTTACCAGCGCGGTGAACGCAGCGTCTTCACCCAACGCCTGCGCACCTTGGAAAGCAGGCAGTTGCGCGACGAAATCCGTGCGAACTACCGGGCATCCAATGGTTTTGCAAGCATCGTGGACCGCTACATTGCCGACTTCGAACTTCTGATGTTTGAGGTCTCACGCAACGATCCCGACAACCGCCAATCGGAAAACTACCTGAATTCCGATGCGGGCCGCGTCTACACCATGCTCGCACAAGCAAGTGGACGCTTCGACTGATCGAAGCTCACACTGATGAAGCATTTCAACGGCGACCCTCGTGTCGCCGTCTTGCTTTGTAAGTTAGCCGACAACACTGAAACTCAGATGCGTGCGAAAACCCAACGCACGAGATCATCCGCCACGGCATTCATGGCCTCGTTGAGGGCATTCACTGCCGCGACAGGATCGTCGGATGTGGGCACGCTTGAAGAGAAAGTCTCCGTCGCAATCACCCGACCATTCCGGTCGTTCAAAATGCGCACCGCGATCTCGACAACAGCTTCAAACGACGAGCCGGTCTGTTCAATTTGAAACGCCCTGAGGTCGAAGAGCAGTTGATGATCAATGATGAGCCCGTCACCGGGCAAGCCCACGGCCCGCGCCTTACCGGTGGTGGAAAACGCCCTACTCAGATGAAGCTGAACCAGCCGCGGAACACGGTCTGCCCATTCCACACCACCGAAAAAAGCGATCTGCGAGGGATTGGGCTTGATGACAATGCGGTTGTTGTCGAGTGAACTCAACACTTTCGGCTCAGTGATCAAAAGCTGACTGCGGGTACCGCCCGACACGCTTTGGAAGCCATCATCGATGGTGAGATTGTAAACGTCCGGCGCAGGAGGTGGCGCAACAATCGCGCAGCTTGCAAGCGCAAGTGCCGCGACAGAAAGGCCCAGTCCTTTGCAAATACGTCTAATCACCCGTCTACGCCCCAAAAGCACCGCTCACACGGCCCCAAAACCGTAATCTTTCAACCATGCGCTGATTCTTCTCCTGGCAACCAAACCTTCAGCGCCGCTGGCGGCGATATTCTGGAACTTTTTTGCCTCCGCCAAGCAAAAACTGCGTCGGGTTGCTCTCAAGACCGCGTACCAATCCTTCAATGCGCGCGACAGCTTGTCTGCTTTGGCTAATCAACGCCTCGATATCACCAAGCCCACGCGTCGAAAAGCGTTCCAGCCCTTGCGAAATGGTGTCTGCACGCGCCTGAAAACTTTCCGAAATCTGACGAATGGCCTTCGCCGCATCCGTCGCCTCAACGATGAAGCTGCGCCCATCGGCATCGACAAGCCCGTCCACCCGGCCGAGAATGCTGTTGAGGCTCAGGGTCGTCGTTTTCAGACGGTCGGAGATGACAGTCGCATCGGCGACGATCTTGTCGATGTTTTCCTTATTGCCCGACAAGCTTTCGGTGAAAACTGCGACATCGTCGGTTGCGTCTTTCGCGCTTGCAAGGATGGCATCAATCTCATCACCGGTGCTGTTCAGCTTACCTGCAAATGACTCAAGATTTGAAATGAGCGCATTCACCCGCTCAGCATCAAGCGCGCCGACGAGGGTATCCACCTCCTTCAGCGTCGAGTTCAGGCTCCCGGTGAATGTCTCAACATTCTCAAGCGTGCGTTCGAGTTGATCGCCATCAACGCGGGCAACGAGCGCATTGACGCTTGTGACCGTCGTGTTGAGCCCGCTTGAAAAGAGCGAAAGATCGGTCACAACACGATCGACATTGCCGACGATGCGGTCGAAGTCGTCCGTGGTGTTGGCAAAATCGGTGGTGATTTTTTCCACATTGCCGAGCGTGGTTGAAACGGAAGCGGGATCAATCGACGAGAGCAGCGTGTCCGCGCTTGCCACGACGCTGCTGATGCGCGCCGGATCGACAGCACTTACAAGGCCATCGACTTTGGAAAGCGTGCCGTTCACGTCCTCCGAAAGCTTGGCAAAGTTCTTGAGCGTCGCCTTGGCATCTACCGCGATTTCATCGATACGCTCAGAGCTCTTGGCGAAGTTTGTCGTGATGACCTCGACATTTTCTAGCGTCGTCTTCACGGTTTCAGGCTCCACCGCCTTCACAACCGCTTCAATGTCACCTGAGACCGCCGACACGGTCTTGCTCAATTCACCGATAGACTGCGAGGCATCGGCGACGTTCTGCAGCAAGGAATCAATGTTGTCCGCGTTGCTTGCGAGCGCGTTGGTGAACGCCTCGACATTGTTCACCGTGTTGTTGATCGACCCGATATTGCTGTCGAGCAAATTATTGACGCGCGTCAGGACAAGATTGGCGGCTTTGACGGTCGCAGCCGCCTCATCAATCGTACCCTGCAGCGAGGACGTAGTCGCACGCAACTCCGGCGTATCATCGAGCTGTAGCAGCGGTTGCGCGTCGACAGTCCCACCGAGGAGGGACACGCTGGCAAGGCCCGTCAAAGGCTGGCTTGCGATGCTGACTTTGGTATCCGCGCGCAAGGGTACGTCGGAATTGATCTGGAGATTGGCTTTAACATTGCCCGGATTCGTTTTATCAAACTCCACAAGCGTAACGCTGCCAACGCGAAGCCCGTTGAACAGGACTGGACTTCCCCGTGCGAGGCCCGAGGCGCTGCCTGGAATGACGAGGTTGATGTCCCGCGACGAGCTGTTTTCGCCAAACCGCTCCAGCCATAGGACGAACACAAAGCCCGCTACCAGAACGGCGATCGCAAAAAGTCCAATGGCAATGTAATTCGCGCGTGTTTCCATAAAGCTTTGATAACAAAGGCGGCGGGTCAATTATGCGCCCGACGACCCCTTTCCCCATTAAAATAGGCATTCACCCACGGATCGTCGAATTCAAGCATTTCTTCCATACGGCCTGCGATCAACACGCGTTTTTGGCCAAGAACGGCAATTCTGTCACAGGTCGTGAAAAGACTGTCGAGGTCATGGGTTACCATGAATACGGTCACACCGAGCGTATCGCGAAGGTTGAGCGTGAGTTGATCGAACTCCTCCGCCCCGATTGGATCAAGCCCGGATGTGGGCTCATCGAGAAAAATCACGGATGGATCGATCGCGAGCGCGCGCGCCAGTCCTGCCCGCTTGATCATACCTCCCGAGAGTTCCGACGGGAACTTATGCGCGGCGTCAAGGGCGAGACCGACGAGCTCCATTTTCATCAATGCGAGCTCATCCATCAGCTTCTGATCGAGCGAAAGATACTCGCGCATCGGCACCTGAATGTTCTGCATCACCGTGAGCGATGAAAACAGCGCACCATGCTGGAACAGGACACCGAGCTTTTGGTCAATCAGCTGGCATTGTTCTTCGCTGGCCTTGTCATAGTCAGTTCCGAGTATGCGTACGACGCCACTGCGCTTTTGATTAAGCCCCAGAATGGACCGCATGAGCACGGATTTGCCCGTACCGGACGCACCGACAACGCCCAGGATTTCACCCTCATAAACATCGAGCGCGAGGTTTTCCAGAATGACGACATCGCCAAAACCGACCGTCAATCCCTCCACCTGGATGACGGGCCGCTTGTCTTGTACCGGGGCAACTTCAAGCGCAACCAAGGCGTCTGAACCTTTCTTCTCGCGTGATCATCAATATCCGAGATTGGCCGAAATCACGGCGAAAACGCCATCAATCACGATAACCATGAAGATTGATTTCACCACCGCAATCGTCGTGTGCTTCGAAAGCGATTCGGAACTGCCGGACACTTTCAGCCCCTCCGACATGGCGATGAGGCCGATGATCAGTGCCATGAACGGGGCTTTCACCACGCCCATCAGGAAATAGGACAGCGGCGTCGCATCCCGCGCCCGCTCCACAAAAATCTGCCATGACATGTCGATGTAAAGCCACAGCGCAAGCTGCGCGCCGAGGAGCGAGGCATAATCGGCGATGATTGTGAGTAGCGGCAACACGAGAATGAGCCCCGCAATACGCGGAAAAATCAGAACATCGACCGGATCGAGGCCGATGACCTTAAGCGCGTCGATTTCCTCGCGCATCCGCATCGATCCGATTTCGGCGGTGTAAGCGGAGCCAGATCGCCCCGCCACCATGATCGCGGTCAAAAGAACACCCATGTCCCGCGTGACGAGAACGGCGACGAGGTCAACCGCCATGATGTCCGCACCGTAAAAGCTGAGCTGATAGGCCCCTTGCTGGGCGACAATTGCGCCGATGACGAACGACATTAAAACGATGATCGGCACAGCCGTAAGTCCGGTGCGCATCATATGGGTGACGATGGCGGCAAAGCGCCACTCCCATGTGACCATGCGTTTGAAGAACGTGGAGAGGAGCGCGCCCATGAGCGACAGGAGCCGCAGCGCATCGTCCCAGGCGGCCGTGCAGCGATTGACCAGGAACTGGACGAGCGTCTCACCGGTCCCGCGTTCGGGTTCGATCTTGCGCACCTCAGCCGCCGCATCGCTGATCGCGCTCAACAATACGATATGTTCCTCACTCGGGCGAACGAAAGACACGACAGTTCCGCTCGCCTCCCATCTGTCCTTGAGTTTGAACAGCAACCACGCACCCGACGTGTCGAGGGCATCGATGTCGGCAAGCGAGATTGCAATGCGCTCAGCCATCGGTTCGGGCAAACTCTCGATATGGGTTTGAATGAGGCTTGCGTAACCGATCACCCATTGTCCGATGGCGGAAAACTGTTCGCTTTCGCCCAATCGGTCATTGGAGACAATCCGCCCAGCGGAATCTTCAACACGCGCATCCATGAAAAGCGTTATACAACAACTTGCCGGGTCTTCACCCACTTTTCTAAACGCCCCACCGCTGACTGCGGCCCCGATCCGCAGCAATCAGGATCGCTTTTTGGCCGCAGGGAGGTTTATCGCGTTTCTATGAACCGTTAGAAAGCGGGGAACTTATCCTCTGAGGAGAAACAGATGCCGTCCTTAAGTCTCACGGCCAAAGCGCAAAACTGGCCTCTCGCCAAGCCGTTCCGCATTTCTCGCGGCGTGAAGACGGCAGCGGACACGGTGATCGCAGAATTGTCTGACGGCACCCATATTGGCCGTGGTGAATGCACGCCTTATCCAAGATATGGCGAGAGTGTTGAAAGTGTGCTGGAACAACTCGAAACCGTTGCAAAACACCCGGATTCACTGGCTGATGCGGGCGCTTTGCAAACCGCTCTACCGCCGGGCGCTGCCCGCAACGCGCTCGACTGCGCCTTTCACGATTTCACGGCAAAGCAAACAGGAACCCCAGTGGCTGATAGGATATCCATCGCCCTGAGCCCTGTGGAGACCGCCTTCACCCTGAGTCTCGACACGCCGGATATCATGTTTGAGGCGGCGCGCGCCGCATCCCACCGACCGGTGTTGAAAATCAAGCTCGGCGGTGACGGAGATGCGGACCGGCTGGAAGCCGTGAGGCGTGGCTCACCTGACGCAAAACTCATCGTGGACGCCAACGAGGGCTGGACCAGCGACCAATGGGACGACCACCTCACCGCCTGCATCAATGCCAAGGTCGGGCTGATTGAACAACCCCTTCCCGCTGGTGACGACGACGCGCTTTTGGAGATCAAATCACCCATCCCGCTTTGCGCGGATGAGAGCATTCACACCCGGCAAGAATTGGCCCACGTGGCCGCACGGTATGATGCGGTCAATGTGAAACTCGACAAGACGGGCGGTCTGACCGAGGCAATTGCCTTATGCGAGGAAGCCCGTGAGCATGGTCTCATCATCATGGTCGGCTGCATGGTGGCATCATCGCTCGCCATGGCCCCCGCGCTTATGATCGCACAAGGTGCCGAGTGGGTCGATTTGGATGGCCCCCTCCTGCTCGCAGAGGATTGCGACCATGCCCTCACCTTTGATGGCAGCACGATTCACCCGGCGGACCGGGCCTTGTGGGGATAACGCAGGAGGAACAGGGCTGCGAGTCCGCAAAGGCAGGTGATCGACATGGCCATGAACGCCTGGCTTCCAAACTGAGCGTAGAGAAGGCCGGACGCCATCGTAAACAAGGCCATGATCAATCCGCTTACGAAGACCAGCGCCCCTTGGGCCGACGGCGTATCGTCTTCGCTCACATGTGCCGCTATGAAAGCTTGATTGCCGAGATGTGTCGCGCCGAAGGAAAGCCCATGCAGCATTTGCAAAGCGACGATGAGATAAAAACCATCAACGTCGTCATGCAAAACCCATCGCAGGGCACCGGCCAAACCGCCGATGGCAAGAAGCAGGGCAGGGCCGATTTTCGAGAAGAGCCCGCGCGCCTGTGTGAACAACACAATTTCGGCGAGCACACCGACGGCCCAGAAAATGCCGATTTCCCGCAGTGTATAGCCGCGCTCCACCCACAAAAGCGTGCCGAAACTATAAAGCATGGCGTGTGAGGCTTGGGTGAACCCACCGCTGAGCGCGATGAGGAGGAACCGGCGATCAACGAGGAACCGCTTGAGGTCAAACCAGATCGGAATATCAGTTTTCGGCCGTTCAGACGCAGGCAAGCCATAGCGCGGCAAGGCAAAAGCACTCGCGGTGGCACCGGCGAGTGCGGCGCAGATGACGACGAAGATCACCCATCCTGGGGTCTCGGCATATTGCGCGATCAAAATCCCGGCTCCAAGATTGGCGAGAATGAAACTGACGGAGCCCCAAAGTCGGATTGTCCCATAGTTCGCCTGATGCTGACGCACCTCGGTGAGCGCAAAAGAATCGCCTATGGGAATCAGCGCATGCCAGAAGACACCGAAGAGCCCGAGCGCGATGGCCGTCGACCAAAACCCGAAGTCAAGGGCGAGCGCGGCAAAGAACACGAGGGACAGGAAGCAATAGACAACCGCAACCCCTCGCCTTTCTCGAGCCCGCCCGACAGCAGCGGTGGCAAGCGGGGTCAGCAGGACGCGCACTAAAAGTGGTATCGCGAGCAATATTGCAATCTCAGATGGAGAGTATAGTTGGGATTTCAGCCACAATGGGAAGAACGGCAGGTATATTCCAAGGCTTAAAAACACCACCCCCACAAATAATGAAACGCGGATTGGGGAGGAAACCATGCGATTATTTTCTACCGAATCAATAATATGACTACACTTCATAAACTTTTTTGTTCGTAAATGGACGAAAACAACAGCCGGGCCCCCCGCATGCCGGATATCATCCAACCCGACAACATTAACGAAGAAGACTACCGCGCGATAGAAGAGGCCGTTATGGAAACGGCTCGCGGTCGGTGGTTTCTCGCTGAATATGCAAAGCGCAACCGGGTTTCGGATACGGATCGCGTTCTCCATGCCATTGAGGGCTTGAAAAGCTATATCTCAAGCGAGCACGAGCCGCCCGACGTCTTGCAGATGCGTCTGGACATTGTCGACATGACGCAGACGATCGACCAGATCAAATATGAGATAGCCGACACACGGCGCGCCGATGGTACGACGCGCATGATGGACGCGACCAACGAGCTTGATGCGGTCATCGACGAGACGGAGACAGCAACGTCAAGCATCCTTGCCGCCGCTGAAAAGGTGCAGGAAACCGCATGGGAAATGCGCGAAGCCGGAGCCCAGGAGACCGAGTGCGAAACCCTCGATCAGCTGGCAACGGAAATCTACACGGCCTGTTCGTTCCAGGATGTCACCGGTCAACGCCTGCGCAAAGTCGTGCAAGTCATCTCCTTCATGGAAAGCCGCTTGAAATCAATGGTCGAGGTGTGGGGGGAGCAAGACCTCACCACCTATGAGCCGACCGCTCGCGCCCGCGAGGAAGATGCGGGCTTGCTGAACGGCCCGGCTCTTCCGGGCCAGGCGAAAGAGCAGTCCGAAATCGATACGATGATGATGCAGGACTACGCGTTTGCCGACCCATCGGAGGAAGTCTTCCAGATCGAATGGGGCGGCGGTGACGGCCTTGCAGACGGCAATGACGATGACAAGCCATTCCTGATCGATGATGAGCATTTCGAGCTCGATGACATCTACGATGAAATTGAGGACGATGAAGCCGAACAGACTTCGTCCGAAACTCTTGAACCGCTCGAAATCGCGGCAGAAGAGCCCGTAAAGACAGAAGCTCCCCCGGCAGAAACGCATCTATCGGACGAGAAAACAGCTGATCGGGTCGAAGAGCCAGCTGATCCAAGGCATTCAGACGACACCACGATCACGTTGGAAGAAAGCGACGAAGAAACAATCCCGCTTTCAACCCGCATCGCACTTTTCGGCTAGGGTAACACCGTTTCACCTGAAACGGGCGCGTAACCACTGATCGCCTTTGCAAAAATCTCCGGGTCGATATTGCCTCCCGAAAGGGTTGCCAGTGTAACTTTACCGCGCACATCCAACTGGCCGGTGAGGAGCGCTGCGAGCGTAACGGCACCGCCAGGTTCAACAATGACCTTGAGTTCATGAAAGGCAAAGGCAACCGCATCGAGCGCTGCTTTGTCACTGACGACGAGAGGTGTCGAGGCCCCACCGTTTAAAATCGCAAAGCTCAACACACCCGGCATTGGCGTCAGGATCGCATCACACAGCGAGCCCACTGTCGCCTTGTTGGTGAGGCGCTCACCAGCCTCCAGTGACCGGCGGTAGTCGTCGAAACCCTCCGGTTCCACAGTGTGAAACTGGGCTGACGGAAAGCGGTCTTGCATCACAAGAAATATCCCGGCTGACAAACCGCCACCGCCAGTGCAAACAAGCACATGATCCGGTTCAAGTCCTTTTGCTTGAAGTTGGTCAGCTGCCTCAAGCCCGCACGTCCCCTGCCCCGCAACCACGTAAGGATCGTTATAGGGATGCACCAACTGAGCTTTGAGGCGCTCTTGATGCTGTTCCGTCACCACCTCGCGATCCTCAACGGATCGGTCGTAAAACAGAATATCCGCCCCGGATCGACGGGTCCGCTCGACCTTGATGGACGGGGCATCACTCGGCATGACGATGGTGGCTGAAATACCTGCGATACGCGACGCCTCAGCCACGCCCTGCGCATGGTTGCCCGACGAACACGCAATAACACCAGTTGCATTGACGGCATCCCCCGTTTCGAGATGCGCCTTGATCGCATTCGTGGCACCGCGAAACTTAAAGGACCCGGTATGCTGGAGGTTTTCCGCCTTCAGAAAAACCGTGCCGCCGGTCAGGTTATCAAGAAGATCCGAACGCAGAAGAGGCGTGCGCACGACATCACCGCTGATCCGTTGGTCAGCCGCGAGCACGTCATCATATGTGGGGAGCTTTTCCATGAAGAGAGCGTGTCACGATCGAGATCACGCCGCAAGCTGTTCGGTAAGCGCTGGTCTCACGCTCTTGATATTGTCGATGAACAATTGCGCGGTCGCAGCCCAGGACCGCTCTTCAGCGAACAAACGGCAGGCATCACGGTCACAAGACAACGCAGTTTCAATCGCGTTTGTGAGGTTATTGTCAAGAACGCCGATATCCCGCCGCTCACCAATCACATCAGCAGGCCCCATCACCGGGTAAGCCGCGACGGGGACTCCGCTCGCAAGGGCTTCCAGCATCACGATGCCAAACGTATCCGTTTTGCTTGGAAAGACGAAGACATCCGCCGAAGCATAGACTGCGGCCAACGCCTCACCCGTTTTGGCGCCGAGAAATTTCGCGTCAGGAAACCGCTTTTGCAAGTCTTCGCGCGCCGGCCCATCGCCGACAACGACCTTCGTTCCCGGCGTTTCGCAGGACAGGAAGGAATCGATGTTTTTTTCAACAGCAACCCTGCCCACATAAAGCTGTACAGGGCCCTCAAAGCCAAGATCGATCTTTTTATCGGGATGGTAGAAGGAGGCGTCGACCCCCCTGGACCACATCAACAAATTCGTAAAACCTTGCGCCTCAAGCTCGCGCCTGAGCGAAGGCGTAGCGACCATACAACCGCGTCCAAAATTGTGGAAATTGCGCAGATACGCATACATCCACCGCTCGGGGATTGGAAAACGCGCCGAAATATACTCCGGAAACCGGGTATGATAGCTGGTCGTGAAGGCAATGCCCTGCGACAGACAATAGCGCCGCGCCGCCATCCCCAGCGTCGCTTCAGTTGCAATATGAACGTGATCAGGCGCGAAGGCGTCGATTTCAGGTGCGAGTGTCGATGCAACAGCGATCGACAGGCGAATTTCCGGGTAAGTGGGACACGGAAACGTATAGAAGCCCTCAGGCGATATCAGCTTAACCTCGTGACCGGCCTTTTGAAGTTCCGTACAGGTGCGCTCAAGGGTGCGCACAACACCATTGATCTGCGGATACCATGCATCTGTCACGATCACGATTTTCATGGCAGATAATCTTCCAGATTTTCACCCACGGAACAAGCGCCTAGGCGGCAACCCGTCCCCCGGCCCCAAATGCATCATCTTCGACATCACTCTCGGTTTCACCGAGCGCAGATGGCTTCTTGATTTCCGTCCAGCGAATAATCTCAAGCGTCCCGTCATGGTGTTCAGCTACGGCGGTGCAGCTTTCCACCCAGTCACCCGTGTTGACGTACTCGATACCAAATTTGTCGTGCATAATCGCGTGATGGATATGACCACAGATCACGCCATCTACTCCGCCGCGTTCGGCTTCAGTACACAACGCTTTTTCATACTCACCGATGAAACTAACCGCGTTTTTCACCTTCATCTTTGCCCATGCGGACAACGACCAATATGACAGCCCCATAGCCCGGCGAATGCGGTTTAAATACGTATTGATCTTGATGGCGAAGACATAGGCATTGTCGCCGAGGAACGCGAGCCACTTGTGGTGACGCACGACCACATCAAACTGATCACCGTGAATAACCAGAAAGCGACGCTTGTCCGCCGTCTCATGCACATAGCGATCGACGATTTTCACACCGCCGAAATGGGTTCCGAGATAATCCCGTAAGAACTCATCATGATTGCCTGGCAGATAGATAAGCTCCGCTCCTTTACGCCCGAGGCGCAAGAGCTTCTGAACCACATCGTTGTGCTTCTGTGGCCAGTACCAGCTCTTTTTGAGCCGCCATCCATCAACGATATCGCCGACGAGGAATATCCGTTCGGCATTATGAAAGCGCAAGAAATCTAGCAGGTACTCGGCCTGACATCCCCGGCTACCCAAATGGATGTCTGAAATAAACAAAGTGCGGAAGTGCCTATTTTCTGGTTGATTATCCATGACAAAGCCATCGTTTTTGATTTATGACCCAAAGCCCGTTTCCGTGCGGTGCTCTTGACAGAGTCTTGTCTCAGATTTGTGACAATTCAAGGAGGCGTCGCGAAGGTTTTACCAGAATATCTTTTTGCCGACTAATAATCTAAAATGGAGGGAGTCACAATGGATTTGGGTTTAAGCGGTCGCAAGGCAATCGTCTGCGCATCGAGCAAAGGTTTGGGGCGCGGTTGTGCTGAAGCGCTCGCGTCAGAAGGCTGCACCGTCGTCATCAACGGCAGGTCAGACGACATCTTAAGTAAAACGGCCGACGAAATCCGAGAGGCAACCGGCGCGACGATCCTTCCAGTGGCCGCTGACGTCAGCACACCGGAGGGTCAGGCTTTACTACTCGCCGCATGCCCAGACCCCGATATCCTCGTCAACAACAATGGCGGTCCGCCGAGACGATCCTACAAGGAACTCTCCCGCGAGGCGATGGTCGATGGCGCCATACAAAACATGATCACCCCAATCGAACTCATTCAGGCGGTGATCGATGGGATGGTGGAACGTGGCTTCGGTCGGATTGTGAACATCACGTCGCTGTCCGTCAAAATGCCGATTGAGGGGCTTGATCTCTCATCGGGCGCGCGCGCCGGGTTGACGGGTTTTATGGCCGGCGTTTGCCGCACCTTCACACAGCACAACGTTACGGTGAACAATCTCCTGCCTGGAAAGATGGACACGGATCGGTTGCGCGGCGGTATTGCAGGCTCAGCGAAGGCCGCCGGTGTGGATTTTGACACGGCTGCTCAAAAACAGCGCGAGGAAATTCCAGCGCAACGCTTCGGCAATGCGGAAGAGTTTGGCAAGACCTGCGCGTTTCTTTGCTCCGATCACGCGGGATACATCACGGGACAGAACATCCTTATTGATGGTGGCCTCTTTAATGGTGCCTTTTAAAACACGCTCCCACGAACACTCAGCACAAAAAGAAAAAAGCCGGTCGGTGACCGGCTTTTTTGGGCATGTATGGATCAATACTCAGAACTTGATGCGCGAGGCCACGCTGAAGATGAAAACGTTTGAGTCGGCTGTACCGGACGCGATTTCGGCTCCGCCCAACGCTCCCAGCGCGGCGCCTGAGATGGTGTCAGCCGCCTGGAAATTGTTGTTGACCGGCGTGTCACCCTCCACCCGGATCCAAGTGAACCCAAAGTCGGCTCCCATGTGATCGTTCAAGCGGAACGTGCCGCCAGTCGAGACCCAGAGGCGGTTGTTATCAGGCAGCGCCAGGGAACGATCCTCATCATTGGTGGGAGATGTTTCATAGGCAATACCAGCCCGCAAGGTCAGATGCTCGGATGCGTCGTATTCACCGCCAACAGAGAAGAAGAATGAGTCTTCATAGTTAAAGTCGAACTGCGCAGCCGGGAAAGGCACCCCTGTTGAGGCAGAGAGCCCAGCTGAAACAACATCGACTTCCTGAAGTCGGCTCCAGTTTTCCCACGAAAACGTACCGAGCAAAGCGAACTTGTCACCAATTTCCTGGCGAAGACTGAGGTTTACGATATCTGGAAGGGCTAATTCCGCCTGGGCGTCCACAACCGGATTGAACGGTAAACCACCAGCTGCAGCCGATGGCTGAATAAGAGTGAGGTCGCCTTCAAGATCAACAGTCTGTTGGGACCGATATCCAAGACCAATCGTCGTACTGTCCGTCGGTTTGAAGGTAGCGCCGAGAATGACACCACCGCTCCAACCGGTCGCATTGAGCTCGTTCGCACCACCCGTGAGGGTATTAACAGATTGCTCAACTTCAATATACTGGGCTTGAGCACCAACAGCGATTGAGAAGCGTTCGTTGAACTTGTAGGCGATAGTTGGCTGAATATTCACGGTGATTGCGCTGAACTCAGCCGAACTGAGCGATTCAAGACGGCCTTGATCTGCGCGCGTGCCGAGCCCAAAGGGCGCATTCACAGCAAGGCCGAACCAAATTTTCTCATTGAACTGGTACGTCGCATAGGATGCTGGAACCAGCGCCTCTTTACCGATGTTGTCGGTAGTTGGCAGGGCGGCGAGCGGGAAGCCGGTCGCACCCGTCACACCAGCAGCCGTAAGTGGATCCGCGGTCGTTGTCGCATCGGTGAACGGAAGAACCACAGCCAAATTGCCTTCAAAATTCAAGCCTTCGTGGTTTGTGATCGAAGCTGGATTGAAGAAGAAAGCACTCAGCGCTTCGCTAGACGCGCCAATACCGGCGAAGGACGATCCTTGACCGGCAGCGCTTTGTTCGCGCAGAGCAAAAGCGGCCCCTTGCGCCGATTGAGCCATGATTGCTGTCACGGATGCAGTTGCAGCGAACAGAGCAAGTGTTTTTTTGGACGTTGCCCACTTCATTATTGTTGGCCCTCCCAGGCGACATAAAATTGATCGATGATAAACTACCATCAACTTACCGTTCGCCAAATAAACTTACCCAAACGTAATCTGCACACCACTTTCAGCTAAACAACATCCTCGAAGACATGAACTGCGTTCAAATAAAGGCGGACACGCATACTGAACGTTGAAATGATTGTGGATCATAACGTTTTCAATCACTTAAGAAAGTTCGCGGAGCACTTTTCATGGAAAAGTTCGATTTGCAGCCCCAAAGCAAAGGCAAAACGAACGACACTTATTTTCCATACGGTGTCGCGGTTTTGTCACACTTCTCAAGGTGAGGTGAACCGAACTCTATGAAAATCACCATCAATTCAACGATCTAAACATCATCGAATCGAGTGTTCACCAGGCTTCACGTCCCCAAAGTGCGTGGAAGTGATGAGTGGGACCCGAGCCCTCACCGATGGTGAGTTCTCTCGCTCCTTCAATAGCTGAGGTCACGTAAGACTTGGCATTTTCAATGGCAATCCTGAGCGGCCACTCCTTGGCAAGACCGGCGGCAATGGCGGATGATAGGGTGCAACCTGTACCATGGGTGTTATCCGTCGCGATGCGAGGTGCGCGAAACCAGATCCGCTTGTCGGGAGCGAGATAAAGATCGGCCGCCTCATCACCGGTGCCGTGTCCACCTTTCAAAAGCACGGCCTGAGCGCCGAGGGTGAGGAGCGCCTCAGCCTGACGCTCCATCTCAGCCTCACCTGTCGCGACCGCGTCTTTCAAGAGATACGCCGCTTCTTGCAGGTTTGGGGTAACCAGTGACGCTTTTGGAAAAAGGCGTGTTACCAATCCCGAAACCGCATCCTGATCAAGCAGTGGATCGCCAGAGGTCGCCACCATCACGGGATCAAGCACGATGTTTTTAGCATTGTGCTTCTCCAAACCCTCGACGACGACGTCAATGACATCAGCCTGCGAGAGCATCCCGACTTTGACCGAGCCGACGGAAAGATCAGAGAAGACAGCATCCATCTGAACGCTCACAAAATCGGCTGGGACGGTGTGTATTCCATGAACGCCGAGGGTGTTCTGCGCGGTCAGCGCCGTGATCACGCTCGCCCCGTAAACCCCAAGCGCCGAAAACGTCTTGAGATCGGCCTGAATACCAGCTCCGCCGCCGGAGTCGGACCCGGCGATGGTGACCGCAATCGACGTCATGAGATCACCGTCACCTGCCAAACGTCACTCAGCTGCCTTGATGGCCGACCAGACGGTTTCCGGAAGCGCGGGCATATCAATGTGCTTGATTCCATAGGTGTGGTTGAGCGCGTCGACGAGCGCGTTCATGACCGCGGGACACGAACCGATCGATCCTGCCTCCCCGGCCCCTTTAATGCCAAGCGCATTCGTCGTCGATGGCACATTACGGGTTTCAAAATGGAAGTTTGGAATATCATCTGCTCGTGGCATGCCGTAATCCATGAAACTCGCGGACAGAAGCTGCCCGCCGTCGTCATAAACGGTACGCTCATGCAGCGCCTGACCGACGCCTTGGACGATGCCGCCATGGACCTGGCCCGCGAGGAGCAAGGGATTGACAGTTACGCCGAAGTCATCGACCACCGTGTATCGCACAATGTCCACCGTCCCGGTTTCAGGATCGACTTCCAACTCGCAGATATGGGTACCGTTCGGGTAAGTGGCCTCATCCTGCTTGATCTCGCCAATGCCCGTGACGATGTCCTCACTTGCCGCAGCGACATCGGAAAACGTGATGGACTTATCGGTTCCAACAACCTGCACATTGCCGTTGATGAGTTCGAGATCGCCCGCGGCGACTTCCAGTTTATCCGAGGCGATTTCCTTGATCTTTTCACCGAGATCGGAGGCAGCGCGGTCGACGGACACGCCACCGATTGGGATTGATCGCGAACCGCCCGTGCCGCCACCGTTTTCAAGCTCGTTGGTGTCCCCTTGACGGACGTGTATACGATCCACATCAAGATCGAGTTGAGCGGAGATGAACTGCGCATAGGCCGTCATGTGGCCCTGACCCGTAGACTGAGTACCGATGTAAAGCGTCACCGATCCGTCGTCATTGAGATCGATCTTCGCAGGTTCCGATCCGGCAAAGGCGCATGCTTCAATATAGGTCGCAAGACCGATGCCGCGCAGCTTGCCTGCAGCCTCGCTTTCAGAACGCCGCACGCCGAAGGCATCCCACTCAGCAACGTCCATCGCGCGGGTCAGGTGGCCATCAAACTCGCCCACATCGTATTTTCGACCGGCAGGCGTTTTGTAGGGAAACTGCTCTGGCTTTATGAAATTGATCCGGCGGAGTTCATTCGCATCCATACCGATTTCACCAGCTGCATAGTTGACGAGCCGCTCCAGCAAGTAAGCCGCTTCGGGCCGCCCCGCACCGCGATACGCATCCGTCGGCGCCGTGTTCGTATAGATACAAGTAACATGGGCATGGAGAACCGGAATGTCGTAAACACCCGTCGCCATGGACGCCCCAAACCACGGAATAATCGTTGAGAACTCGGAGAGATACGCGCCCATATCGGCGAGAATTTCAACATCGAGCGCAACGAACTTGCCATTCGCATCAAGGCCAAGCCGAGCGGTTGAGATGTTATCGCGCCCGTGGGCATCCGTCATGAAATGCTCGGTGCGGTCAGATATCCATTTTACTGGCTGCGTCAGCGCGCGCGCAGCCACCGCACAAAGCGGATACTCCTGATACATGAAATTCTTCGTGCCAAAACCACCGCCGACATCGGGTGTGATCACGCGCATATTCGACCTGTCGATCTTCAGAATCTGATCGCAAAGCGTTGTCTGAATACTGTGCACCCCTTGGGTTCCGAGCGTCATGGTCAAAAGATCATCATCGACGTCGTATTCCACCACACAGCCGCGTGGTTCCATGTAATTACAGACAAGCCGATTGTTGATGATCTTGAACTCGACAACCCGGTCGGCTGCGGCAAGGGCTGCCTCAGTTGCCGCTTTCTCGCCCACGCGGGATTCTGCCGCGATGTTGCGCGCGCCATAGCCCGGCCAGACGGCAGGTGCACCATCGGCAAGCGCCTCTTCGGCACCAACCACAGCATCGAGCGGTTCATAGTCGATCTCGATCAGTTCCGCAGCATCAGACGCGATGTTCTTGCTGTCGGCAACGATGAACGCAATCGGATCACCCACATAACGAACGATATCCTTTGCGAGAACGGGGCGCGCCGGCTGCTTGTAGCTCTCGCCGTCAGCGTTCTTTCCAAGCGGAACAAGGCACGGGATGTCACCGAGATCTTTCACATCCTCATGGGTTAGGATGAGATGCACACCTGCAACCGCTTTAGCATCATCGAGAGAGCCGATGGAGAACTGCGCATGGGCATAGCCGGACCGCAGGACATATCCGACAAGGGCTCCGTCCGGCTGAACGTCATCCGTATAGCGTCCCGCCCCGGTCACAAAAGCGGCGTCTTCCTTCCGCTTGACCGCGGCGCCGATACCGCCCTTAGCGCCGAACTTGATTGGTGACATATCGTTCATCGCAGAACCCTCGTCGATTTGGAGATGTGGGATTGTTTGCTGTAGCGCACCCGCAAGGAGAAACCTATCGTCTTTTACGGCACCGACAACACGTTAAGTTTGACGCAGGCGGCATTTTCCCGCAAACCTGCGCCATGGTCCACCGACAATCCATTTTATCAGCCAATGGTTTACTGAGCCGGTGGCAAAGCCTCAATGGCAATGTGCGCGGCGGCTTGTGGATGCTGCTTGCAGCTCTTCTGTTCTCGTTGATGGTAGTCGTCATCAAGGTGATCGGATCGCGCTTGCCGATTGTGGAAATTCTGTTCTTCCGACAACTCGTCATGGCGCTGATCGTCGCCCCGGTTATCTGGCGCGGGCTGCCGGGTTCCTTGCGCACAAAACGCCCGGACCTCCAGGCCCTTCGTGTCATCGCGGCGACGACGGCAATGATCCTCGGCTTTTCGGCCTTCATCCACTTGCCACTGTCTGAGGCGACGGCGATCGGCTTCTCAAAAACGATGTTCATCACCATTCTCGCGATCCTCTTCTTAAAAGAGACCGTCGGCATCAGACGCTGGTCAGCGGTTATCGTGGGCTTCATCGGTGTTCTCATTATGATCGCACCGGAAGACGGCTGGTCCAGTT